>CALICR010000209.1 GCA_938049125.1 uncultured Clostridia bacterium | reverse complement strand
TGCCGAGGGCGTTGGCGTCGTTGGGGTCGCGGATCTGCACCGTCTCGCCGTTCTTGCGGATCTCGCCCTGCTCCGCCTGGTAGAGGCCGAAAAGCACGCTCATCAGCGTGGATTTGCCCGCGCCGTTCTCGCCCAGCAGTGCGTGGATCTCGCCCTTGCGGAGCTGGAGCGTGATGTCGTCGTTGGCCCGGATCCCGGGGAACTCCTTGGTGATGTGCAGCATTTCAATAACGTATTCCGGTGTCTTTCCTGCCTCCGCCAAGTTCATCACTCCTTTCTTCTGCTCCGCCGCGCGGAGCACCGCACGATCCTTGGCCGGACCCCCGGCAAGAAATCGTTTCAATCAATATCAATTATTAAGTATACTGGATTCTGTGCAAAAAAGGAAGAGGGTCGGCTCAAATTTTTTGACATTCTGCCGGAGGAATTTCCGGGCGGCTTTTCCCGCCGCGGGCGTTGCAATGCGGCACGAAATCGGGTACAATAGACAGGAAAGAAGGCGATCCCCATGCTGAAAACCGGCAGCGCGCGCCGTGGTGCGGCGTGAAGCTCGGCAGCCTTGAAATCCCCGGCGGACTGTTCCTCGCGCCCATGGCGGGCGTCACGGACCTGGCGTTCCGCACCGTCTGCGCCGAGCAGGGCGCGGCGGCCACGGTCACGGAGATGGTGTCCTCCCGGGCCCTCTGCTATCAGGACCGCAAGTCCGTTACATTACTGAAAAAAACGCCCCTGGGCATCTGCGGCGCACAGATCTTCGGCTGCGACCCGGAGACCATGGCCAAAGCCGCGCAGCTGGCTCTCGCCCACTCGGGCTGCGATTACATCGACCTCAACATGGGCTGCCCCATGCCCAAGGTCGCCGGGAACGGCGACGGCTGCGGCCTCATGCGCACGCCGGAGCTGGCCGCCGCCATCGTCTCCGCCGTCAAGGACGCCGTGGACGTGCCGGTAACGGTCAAGTGCCGCAAGGGCTGGGACAAGGGCTCCGTCAACGTCGTGGAGTTCGCCCGGCTGATGGAGGCCCACGGGGCTGACGCCCTCTGCGTCCACGGCAGGACCCGCGCCCAGCTCTACAGTGGCGTGGCCGACTGGGATATCATCCGGGACGTCAAGCAGGCGCTGCACATCCCCGTCATCGCCAACGGCGACATCTTCGACGGCGAGAGTGCCCTGCGCTGCCTCCGGCGCACCGGGGCCGACGGCCTGATGGTAGGCCGCGGGGCCTTCGGAGACCCCTGGATCTTCGCAGAGGTCTCCGCCGCCCTCCGGGGCGAAACGGCCCCGCCCCGGCCCCCGCTCCGGGAACGGCTCACCACGGCGCTGCGCCAGTTCGAGCTGGCCGCTGCCGACAAGGGCGAGCGCGTTGCCTGCCTCGAGGCCCGAAAGCACTTCGCCTGGTATCTCCGCGGCGTGCCCTATGCCAACTATTATAAGGAGAAGGTCTCCTCCGTCACAACGCTCGACGAGGTCCGCGCCGTCTGCGAAGGCGCCATGCGCGACCTCCGCGACGCGGAGGACCGCTGAGCGACGCGGCTTTTTCCTTGCAAAACGGGAAAAAGCCGGTATGATGAAGAAAAGGGGTGCTGCAAATGGCCAAGCTCTATTTCAAATACGGCGCCATGGGCTCTTCCAAGACGGCCCAGGCGCTTATCACCAAATATAACTACGAGGAACGCGGCCTGAAGGTCTGGCTGCTAAAGCCCTCCGCCGACACCCGGGACGGGGACGCCGTCCTCTCCTCCCGCATCGGCCTCTCGGCTCCGGCGCTGCCCGTGGGCCCGGAGGTGGACATCTGCGCCCTCTACCGGGAGCAGCCCGGCGTCAATGTCATCATCGTGGACGAGTGCCAGTTCCTGACCGAGGCCCAGATCAACGAGCTGCGCATCCTGGTGGACGAGGAGAACCTGCCCGTCATGTGCTTCGGCCTCCGGACCGACTTCCAGACCCGCCTCTTCCCCGGCAGCCGCCGCCTCCTGGAGGTGGCCGACGAGATCACGGAGATCAAGACCATGTGCGCCTGCGGCCGAAAGGCCACGGTCAATGCCCGCCTCGACGGGGACGGCCACGTCGTTACCGAGGGCGCGCAGGTCTTTCTCGGCGGCAACGACAGCTATGTGGCCATGTGCCACCGCTGCTTCCGTCATGCCATTCTGGAGCATCGCCGGGTCAAGCCCCTGGCCGCTCCGGCTCCGCAGACCGTTCTCCCGCAGCAGCCCTGACGCCCGCAGATCACCGGCCGCGGCCCGCAGCCGCGCCGCAGAAAGGAAAGGTTCCAATGGAAATTCAGAACATCCTGTCCATGGTAGACCACACCCTGCTCCGGCAGGACGCCACCGGCGCGGAGATCCGCGCCCTCTGTGACGACGCCATCCGTTACCGCACCGCCTCCGTCTGCATCCCCGCCTCCTATGTCCGCGAGGCAAAGGAGTACGTCGGCGACCGCATGGCCGTCTGCACGGTCATCGGCTTCCCCAACGGCTACTCCACCACCGCCGTCAAGTGCTTCGAGGCCGTGGACGCCATCGCCAACGGCGCGGACGAGATCGACATGGTCATCAACCTCGGCTGGGTCAAGGACCGCCGCTACGACGACGTGCTCAGCGAGATCAAGGCCGTGCGCGCCGCCTGCGAGGGAAAGGTCCTCAAGGTCATCATCGAGACCTGCCTGCTGACGGACGAGGAGAAGATCGCCCTCTGCAAGATCGTGTCCGAGTCCGGCGCAGACTTCATCAAGACGTCCACGGGCTTCTCCAAGGGCGGCGCGACCTTCGAGGACGTGGCCCTCTTCGCCGCCCACATCGCCCCCCACCTGAAGATCAAGGCCGCCGGCGGCATCAGCTCCCTGGAGGACGCTGCGCGCTTCGTGTCCCTCGGCGCCAGCCGCCTGGGCACGTCCCGCATCGTGAAGCTCGTCAAGGCCGCAGAAAAGGAGAACTGAACGATGGCAAATCTGACTCCCCACAACGAAGCGCCCCTCGGCGCCTTCGGCAAGACCGTCCTCATGCCCGGCGACCCGCTCCGCTCCAAATTCATCGCAGAGCATTTCCTTGAAAACGCCGAACTTGTCAACAATGTCCGCGGCATCCAGGGCTACACCGGCACCTACAAGGGCGTCAAGGTGTCCGTCATGGCGTCCGGCATGGGCATGCCCTCCATGGGCATCTACTCCCATGAGCTCTACAACACCTACGGCGTCGAGCACATCATGCGCATCGGCTCCGCCGGGTCCATCCGCGAGGACGTGAAGGTCCGCGACATCGTCCTGGGCCAGGGCGCGTGCACCGACTCCCGCTGGGCGTACCAGTTCCACCTGCCCGGCACCTTCGCCCCCATCTCCTCCTACAAGATGCTCTCCACCTGCATGGCCCAGGCCGAGCACCTCGGCCTCAGCCACCTCTGCCACGTGGGCAACCTGCTTTCCTCCGACTGCTTCTACGGCGATCACGAGGGTGTGCCCGAGGGCCTCGATTCCACCTACGCCTGGAAGAAGATGGGCGTCATGGCCATCGAGATGGAGGCCGCGGCCCTCTACATGAACGCCGCCCGCTACGGCAAGCACGCGCTGGCCATCTGCACCATCTCCGACCACATTCTGACCGGCGAGGTCACCACCGCCGAGGAGCGGCAGAACACCTTCACCCAGATGATGGAGCTGGCCCTGGAGACCGCCGTGGCCCTGGACTGAGGAGGCATCGCATGAAGAACTACGAAGTACTCGCCGAAAGCATCAATCCCTGCGGCGGCAACCGCCACGCCAAGAAGGAATTCCTGGAGGTCGAGGCGGAGAGCCCCGAGGCCTACGTCCGGGAGCATGGCCGCTGGCCCATCCTGGACACGGGCAAAAACGCCGCTGGAGACACGGTCATCACCACCGGCGACGGCCACGGCAATCTCATCCGCTACACCTTTTCCGAATAAGCGCCGCCCGTCCCGCCGCAGCCGCGGCGGGACGGGCTTTTTCCGCGGCCGCTCCGGCGTTTTCCCCATAAGATGCATAAAAATTCATCAAAATTCCGGTAAAATGCGCCTCTTTACACCGTCCGGAACCGGGAGTACAATAAGAAAAACTCCGGAAAGCCCCGGTGCAGCCGTTCTCTCTCCCGTACTGGCCGTGCCGTGCGCCCCGAGGATCGAGGCAATGATTATGCAGGAAATGAGCAGAAAAAACCAGCGCTTCACCGACTCCGTCATCCGCCGGATGACGCGCATCTCTCTCGGCTGCGGCGCCATCAACCTGGCCCAGGGCTTCCCGGACTTTGACCCGCCGAAGCCCATGCTGGACCGTCTCAAGGAGGTCAGCTACGAGGGCCCCCACCAGTACCCCATCACCATGGGCGCGCCCAACTTCCGCCGCGCCCTGGCCAGGAAGTGCGGCCGCTTCATGGGCCGCACTCTGGACCCGGAGACGGAGATGGTCGTCACCATCGGCTCCACCGAGGCCATGGTGGACACGATCTTCGCCCTCACGAACCCCGGCGATAAGATTGCCATGTTCTCCCCCTACTTTGAGAACTACCGCGCCCAGGCCATCATGGCCGACTGCGAGCCGGTCTTCATCCCCCTGACGCCGCCGGACTTCAGCTTTGACCCGAACGTGCTGGAGGACGCCTTCAAACAGGGCGTCAAGGCCATCCTCATCTGCAACCCCTCGAACCCCAGCGGCAAGGTCTTCACCTACGACGAGCTGAGGACCATTGCGGACCTGTGCATCCAGTATGACGTCTACGCCATCATGGACGAGGTCTACGAGCACATCATCTACGAGGGCCACCACCACACCTACATGAACAGCCTGCCCGGCATGTGGGAGCGCACGGTGTCCTGCTCCTCCCTCTCCAAGACCTACTCCATCACGGGCTGGCGGCTGGGCTACGCCATCGCACCGAAGCCCATCATGGACCGCATCAAGCAGTACCACGACTTCAATGCCGTCGGCGCCGCGGCGCCGCTCATGGAGGCCGCTGTTGTTGGCCTTGAGATGCCGGACAGCTACTATGCGGACTTCGCCGCCCACTATGCCCACATGAAGCAGCTCTTCACCGGCGGCCTACGTCAGATCGGCATCCCCTTCACGGACCCCCAGGGCGCTTACTTCGTCCTCGCCGACATCGGTCCCTTCCTCAAGAAAGGCCAGCGGGACGTGGACTTCTGCGAGGAGATGGCCCACAAGGTGGGCGTTGCCTGCGTTCCCGGCTCCTCCTTCTTCCATGAGGCAGGCGTCAACAACATCGTGCGTCTCCATTTCGCCAAGATGGACGCCACACTGAACGAGGCCCTGGACCGCCTCTCCCACATCCGCGAAAAAATGGCATGATCCGCCCTGCCGGTCTCCCCGGAGACCGGCAGCGTTCTGTCTCCTGCGGTCTTTTTTCCGGATTTTCGCAGAATTAGGAATTCCTATTGACAGAGCGGGAATTCTATGGTATGTTCTCCTAGAGAAAAAGTAGGAATTGTTCCTGCATTCCATTTTATATCAGGATCGAGGTAATCAAGAATGATGGTATATGCGGACAATGCGGCGACCACCTGCGTCAGCAAGACGGCGCTGGACGCTATGCTGCCCTATCTGACCACAAATTACGGCAACCCCTCCAGCCTCTATGCCTTCGCCCAGACCGCGAAGGAGGGCCTGGAAAACGCCCGGGCCACGATCGCCCGGCTGCTCGGCGCGGCGGAGCCGCGGGAGATCTACTTCACCTCCGGCGGCAGCGAGGCCGACAACCAGGCCATCTGCTCCGCCGCCTGGAACGGCGCGAAGAAGGGCAAGAAGCACCTGATCTCCACGAAGTTCGAGCACCACGCCGTGCTGCACACCCTGAAGCGCCTGGAAAAGGAGGGCTTCGAGGTCACACTGCTTGATGTCCATGAGGACGGCGTCGTCCGCCTTGAGGACGTGGAGAAGGCCATCCGGGACGACACCGCCCTGGTGACCGTCATGCTCGCCAACAACGAGATCGGCACCATCCAGCCCATCCGCGAGATCGGCGCGCTCTGCCGCAGCAAGGGCATCCCCTTCCACTGCGACGCCGTCCAGGCCGTGGGCCACATCCCCGTCAACGTCCAGGACCTGAACGTCGATATGCTCTCCCTCTCCGGCCACAAGTTCCACGCCCCCAAGGGCGTCGGCGCGCTCTATGTCCGGAAGGGCATCCTGCTCCACAACATCATCGAGGGCGGCGCCCAGGAGCGCGGCAAGCGCGCCGGCACCGAGAACGTCGCCGGCATCGTCGCCATGGCGGCGGCCCTCCAGGAGTCCTGCGACCGCATGGAGGAAAACATGGTCAAAATTTCCGCCATGCGGGACAAGCTCTTCACCGAGCTGAGCAAAATCCCCCACAGCAAGATCAACGGCTCTCTGGAGCACCACGTCCCCGGCACCGTCAATATGTGCTTCGAGGGCATTGAGGGCGAGAGCCTGCTGCTCCTGCTGGATGACCGCGGTGTCTGCGCCTCCTCCGGCTCCGCCTGCACCTCCGGCTCCCTGGATCCCAGCCACGTGCTGCTGGCCATCGGCCTGCCCCACGAGGTCGCCCACGGCTCCCTGCGCCTCTCCATCGGCGAGTACAACACCATGGAGGAGATGGACCACATCATCAAGGCCGTGCCCGAGGTCGTCCGCTACCTGCGCGACATCTCCCCGGTCTGGGAAGAGCTCGAAAAAGGCACGAAGCCCCATATCATCTGATTTTTGAACCCGTCAGGAGGTTTTTCTTATGGCACTCTACAGTGAAAAAGTTATGGACCACTTCCAGCATCCCCGCAACGTCGGCAAAATGGATGACGCCGACGGCATCGGCGAGGTTGGCAACGCCAAGTGCGGCGACATCATGAAGATGTATATCAAGGTCAAGGACGACGTCATCACCGACGTGAAGTTCAACACCTTCGGCTGCGGCTCCGCCATCGCCTCCTCCTCCATGGCCACCGAGATGATCAAGGGCCAGAAGATCGAGGACGCCCTGAAGCTCTCCAACAAGGCCGTGGTCGAGGCCCTGGACGGCCTGCCCGCCCACAAGCTGCATTGCTCCGTGCTGGCCGAGGAGGCCGTGCGCGCCGCGGTCAAGGACTACTACGACAAGCACGGCGTCGCCTACGACCAGGAGGAATTCTGCGACCACGACTGCGCCGCCTGCCACGCCCATGACGTCCACGAGGACGCCAAGCATGAATAAGAAAGCGCTGATTGCCATGAGCGGCGGAGTGGACAGCTCCGCCGCCGCTTTCTTCATGCTGCGCGAGGGCTGGGACTGCATCGGGGCCATGATGCGCCTCTACGAGAACGAGGACGCTGGCATCCCGAAGGGCCATACCTGCTGCTCCCTGGACGACGCTGAGGACGCCCGGGCCGTGGCCTTCCGGCTGGGAATCCCCTTCTACGTCTTCAACTTCAAGGACGACTTCCGCCGCGAGGTCATGGACCGCTTCGCCGCAGCCTACGAGCGCGGCGAGACGCCCAACCCCTGCATCGACTGCAACCGCTACCTCAAGTTCGACCGCCTCTACCACCGTGCCCGGGAGCTGGGCTGCGACGTGGTGGTCACGGGCCACTATGCCCGCATCGAGCAGAGCGAGAGCGGCCGCTACCTCCTGAAAAAGGGCCTGGACCCGAAAAAGGATCAGAGCTACGTGCTCTACTGCCTCAGCCAGGACCAGCTCGCCCACACGCGCCTGCCCCTGGGCGGCTGCACCAAGTCTGAGATCCGCGCTCTGGCCGAGCGTGAGGGCTTCTGCAACGCCCGCAAGCACGACAGCCAGGACATCTGCTTCGTGCCCGACGGCAATTACGCCGCCTTCCTGGACCGCTGGACCGGCCATACGGCGGAGCCAGGTGACTTTGTCCTCCCGGACGGCGAGGTCCTGGGCCGCCACCGCGGCCTCCGCTGCTACACTGTCGGCCAGCGCCGCGGCCTCGGCATCGCCTACCGTGAGCCGCTCTACG
This sequence comes from uncultured Clostridia bacterium, assembly GCA_938049125.1. Taxonomy (GTDB): domain Bacteria; phylum Bacillota; class Clostridia; order Oscillospirales; family Oscillospiraceae; genus RGIG3159. Next base: position 2,239 of record CALICR010000209.1, on the reverse strand, counting down.
TGCTCCGCAAGGACCTTGAGAAAAATGAGGTAGTCCTCTCCGGCAACGATGCCCTCTTCTCGGACCGGCTCACGGCCCGGGATTTCAACTGGATCGCCTTCGATGCACCGGCGGAGCCGGTACGCTGTACCGCCTGCATCCGCTACCAGGGCCGTGAGGCCCCCTGCACCGTCCGCGCCTGCGCGGACGGCACCGCCGTGGTCCGCTTCGACACGCCCCAGCGCGCCATCACGCCGGGCCAGGCCGTGGTCCTCTACGACGGCGACACCGTCCTCGGCGGCGGCACCATCTGCTGATTGCGATTCCCTATCTCCCCAGCGCCCGTCCGCAAGCCTGCGGGCGGGCGTCTTCTCTTTCACCGTATAATTTATGACCCTTCTGAAAAAAATAGCGTTGACTTCCTCACATTTCGGTTGTATTATATCGATAGAGGGTTACCGATATAAAAATATCGACTCTCAATCCAATTTACAGGAGGTTTTCATATGAAAGGATTTGCAATGCTGACCATCGGAAAGACCGGCTGGATCGAGAAGGATGTCCCGTCCTGCGGCCCGCTGGATGCCATCGTAAAGCCCATCGCCGTGGCCCCCTGCTCCTCGGATGTTCACACCGTATGGGCCGGTGCCTTGGGCGACCGGCATAACATGATTCTCGGTCACGAAGCCGTGGGCGAGGTTGTGGAGGTGGGTGCGCTGGTCCGGGACTTCCGCCCCGGCGACCGGGTCATCGTCCCGGCCATCACGCCGGACTGGAACAGCCTCGAGGCCCAGGGCGGATACGCCATGCACTCCGGCGGAATGCTGGCAGGCTGGAAATTCTCCAACTTCAAGGACGGCGTCTTCGCGGAATTCTTCCACGTCAACGACGCCGACGGCAACCTGGCGCACCTTCCCGACGCCATTGATCCCGCCGCCGCCGTCATGCTCAGCGACATGGTGCCCACGGGCTTCCACGGCGTGGAACTGGCGGACGTTCAGTTCGGCGACACCGTCTGTGTCATCGGCATTGGCCCCGTGGGTCTGATGTCCGTGGCCGGTGCCGCGCTCCGGGGCGCCTCCCGCATCTACGCCGTCGGCTCCCGCCCCGACTGCGCCCGGGTCGCCCGGGAATACGGCGCAGACGATATCATCAACTACCGCGAGGGCAACATCGTGGCCCAGATCCTCGACAAGACCGGCGGCCGCGGCGTCGACCGCGTCATCATCGCCGGCGGCGACAACGACACCATGATCCAGGCCGTCACCATGCTCCGCCCAGGCGGCCGGATCGGCAACGTCAACTACCTCGGTGAGGGCGACTACGTGAAGATTCCCCGGGTAGAGTGGGGCTGCGGCATGGCCCACAAGACCATCGCCGGCGGCCTGATGCCCGGCGGACGTCTGCGCATGGAAAAGCTCGCCTCCCTGATCGAGGCGGGCCGCCTGGACACCTCCAAGCTCATCACCCACCGCTTCCACGGCTTCGAGCACATGGAGGAGGCCCTGATGCTCATGAAGGACAAGCCGAAGAACCTCATCAAGCCCGTCGTCCTCCTCTGAGCCCCGCAGAAGAATTTCCTTGCATTCCCACCCCAAAGCAGCTATAATAAGTTAAAGAGCGTCCCGGACCGGACCCTCCCGGCCCGGGACGCTTTTGCTTCGCCCCCTGTTTTCCCGCCCCACGCGTCCGCTCCCCTCGCCCCGCCGCAGTCCGCACCAACCATGATTGCCCCCCGCTTTGGGAGTGCGTAGACCCTGTCCATGAGCCGTTTGAGCAAAAGCCCGGGAAGCCTTGCAACGCCTGCGTTTGCGGGATCCCCCCCGGTTGCTGAAAGCGGCACAAAAGCGGCTTTGACCACAGAATTGACAACAGGCAGGAAAATCTTTGATTTTTCCCCGCACTGTGGTATAATGGCAGAAATTGAATCTCCGGGTATAGCGAAGTTGGTATCACGCTTGGTTGGGTGAATACGTGCAGCCGGATAAAATAACGAAATAACCGGGTGTAGCGCAGTTGGTAGCGCGCCTGCTTTGGGAGTGCCGTGGCGGTATCCGGGACAGGGCAAGGCGAAACGCCGCAAAGCCTTTTGACGCCTGCGTTTGCGGGATTTTCCACGATTGCCGAAAGCGGCACAAAAGTGGGTTTGACCACATAAATGACCACAGACAGAAAAATCTTTGATTTTCTCCCTCGCCGTGATATAATGGCAGAAATTGAATATCCGGGTATAGCGAAGTTGGTATCGCGCCTGGTTTGG
>CALICR010000208.1 GCA_938049125.1 uncultured Clostridia bacterium | reverse complement strand
AACTCGCGCAAAGCCTGCATCCAAAGGATTGGGTCGCGCGCTATCCGTGTAAGATCGGCAACAAGGAGAATATCCGCCTTTTGCTCCACCGCCTCCTGACAAGCCCTTTTCCAGCCGTCGCGGTCAAGCGTGGTTCCTTTTTCGTACTCGCTGATTTCTCCCACGATTTCATAACCCAGCCGCTCGGCCTGCTCATGCAGCCGGGCGCTTTGTGCTTCCAGCGTGTGGTCGCCGTCAAGCTGCGCCTGTGTCGCTACCCGGCAATATACTACCACACGCTTGCTTTTATTGCTATCCATGATTTGACCTCCATTCAGATATTGCCGACAAAGCGGTAATAGATTTTGATGTCCCGGACGTTTTTCCCATCAACGACGGTCTTTTCTCCGACCTCAATGCGGTCGATCAGCTCGTCCACCGTTTCACGGTCAAGCTCCCGTATATGCAGGTGCTTTCGGACGACTGCCGCCCAGCTTTGAATGTCTGCGGCGCTCTGCTCATACTCCCTGACTTCCGCAAGAAGCGTATCCAGCCGGTCGGTTCGCTGGCGACGCTCCTGCTCGGTCTTTTCAAGCAGTACAGCGAAGGACGCTGCGCTGATGCTGCCGCAAACCTTGTCCTCATAGAGCTTGGCGGTCATTTGCTCCAGCTCATAGACGCGGCGGCGCAGCTTCCCAATCTCCTGCCGGACGCTTTCCTGACGTTCTGCGTCTGCGGCGGTGCGCTGCGCTTGCAGCCTGTCCAGCATGGCAGCTTCGTCCAGTTCCAGCGCCTCGGCATGGGCGCGAATCTCGCTCAATACAAGCTCCGTCAGCGTCATCTCATAGATGGTGTGCCTGGAACACGCGCCGTAGCCGGAGGCCGTATAACGGGAGCAGAAATAGGAAACGTACTTTTTGGACGTGCCGTTCTTGCGGCGCTGCGTCTCCCGGTTGCCCTGAAGGGGTGCTTTACAGTCGGCGCAGACGAGCTTGCCGGTGAACAGGAAGGGCTTCGGCGGCGCGTTGTCCGCCGAGAGCCGCGTTCTTTCCCGGTTGATGGCCTGCACTTCATTCCACACCTCCGGCGAGATGATGGCTTCATGCAAAGCCTCATGCCGTATCCACTCGGATTCCGGCTTATAGATCATGGTGTCGTCCTTATAGGAGCGCGAGCCGGTCTGGTTCTGAATGAGATTTCCGGTGTAGACCTCGTTTGTCAATACATTCTTCACCGTGGCGTACATCCAAAGGTTCGCGTACTTGCAGGAGCCATTGCCGTACAGCTTTGCCCAATACCAGCGTGGGGACAGGATGCCCTCGCTGTTCAGCACAGCGGCGATCTTGCCGTAGGCCATGCCTGCCCGCCGCAGCTCAAACATACGGCGCACCACGGCGGCTGCTTCCTCGTCGATCACCAGCCGGTGCCTGTCCTCCTCGCTCTTGCGGTAGCCGTAGGGCGCGTAGGCGGCGATATACTGGCCGCTGCGCATTTTGGCGTGAAGGACGGATTTTACCTTATTGGAGAGGTCTTTCAAGTGGTAGTCGTTCATCAGACTGCGGAAGTGCAGCATATCCGTGTTGTCGCCCTCGGTGTCGAGGCAGTCAAGGACGGATACGAAGCGGCAGCCCAACGAGGGGAAAACAACGTCGGTATAGCGCCCGACCTCCACAAAATCACGGCCCAGCCGTGATAGGTCTTTCACAAGGATCAGGTTGATAAGGCCGTGCCGCGCATCCTCCAGCATCTCCAGAAATCCGGGACGCTGGAAATTTCCACCGCTATAACCGTCGTCGCGGTAGGACTTGACCTCCGTCCAGCCGTTGAGCATTACGAATTTGGAAAGCAGTTCATATTGATTCTCGATGCTGACGGATTCATCAGCGGGGATATAGTTTTTCGCCTTGGCGGAGTTGGAGGCGTCGTCCACGCTCAACCGGCAATAGATGCCGACCTTATATAGCTTTTTCATACGCTTCCAGCCTCTCCTGTGCCAGCGCGTCGTCCACGCTGCCGACGTAGCGGTAGACCACCTTGACGTCGCAGATGCGCTGTCCGTTGACCTTCCGCGCCTCGCCCACCTCGATGCGGTCCACCAGCTCAAAGAGGATGCTTTCGTCCAGCGCCGTGATCTCGGTGTAGCGGCGGATGACCTCCATCCAGCGGTTTGCGTCCTGCCGGTTCTCAAGCTGCGCTCTGACCTTCTGCTCCAGCTCCGGGATGGCGGCGGCTTTTTCCGCCCGTTCGGTTTCGTATTTCCGCATGAGCGTCTGAAAGACCGCCTGGGGGATGGTGCCGGTGCATTTGTCCTCATAGAGATTCTGCATCAGCCGTTCCAGCTCCGTCATACGCGCCGCTGCCGCTTTCAGCTCCTGCTCATAGGAGATGACGCGGCTGCGGCTTTCCTTTTCCTTCATACGGCTGATCTGCTCGGCAAGGCGCTCGCCGTCGCACTCGACGAAGCGCGCCTTTTCCCGGATGTCCGTCAGCACCAGCTCCTCCAGCACATTCTCATAGATGGAGTGGATGGTGCAGGCGCTTTTGCCGCTTCTGGCATAGTTGCCGCAGATAAAGGAGCTGTACCGCCCCGGCGTTCCGTCCTTATAGGTGAAGCGCTCGATGTGGTTACGCATTTTGAAGCCGCAGTCGGCGCAGTAGACAAGACCGGTGAAGATACTTCGGATGCCGTCCGTAGGCGGCGTCTTACGGACTTTCTTTTTGTCGATGCTGACCACGGTATCCCATACCTCGCGGGAAATGATGGGTTCGTGGGTTCCCTCCACCCGTATCCATTCCTCCTCCGGCTTGTTGATGAGCTTTCTGGACTTATAGGACAGAGTGCCGGTTTTGCCCTGCACCATGTTCCCGATGTAGACCTCACTGCGGATGAGAGCTTTGACGGTGGTTTCCGCCCACTTGTGGTTGACGTTGCGCGGGTCGCTGCGCCCCTTGCGCTGATAGTAGAGCGCACCGGGCGGCAGAACGCCCTCCTCGTTGAGCGTGACGGCGATGGC
>CALICR010000207.1 GCA_938049125.1 uncultured Clostridia bacterium | reverse complement strand
GAGGAAGCGGCGAAGGCAGCGGGGTATGTGACGCATGCCTATCACGGGACGCTGACCAAGGGAATCACGGAGTTCAAAAAATCGTTCATCGGAAGCAGATTCTCCTATGACGAGGTGGGGTTCTTCTTCACGGACAATCTCAAGCTCGCGCAGGACTACGCCACATCGGAATTCGACGCAGACCGCAAGGGCGAGGTCATTTCGGCTTACATCCGGACGAAAAATGCGTTCACATTCGACGCGGCCTACGCGCTGAAGAACGGCTATGGAAAGGTGTTCCGGGACAATGACGCTGTAGACGTATGGGACAATTACCAGTCCGCCCTACTGGAGGAGGCCGAGGAGCACCGCGCGGATTCCATTATCATCAAGGATGGGAATTCCATGATGGTTGTAGCCTTTGAACCGAACCAGATCAAATCGGCGGAGCCGGTGGTGTACGATAATTCCGGCAACGTCATTCCGCTTTCGGAGCGCTTCAACCCAAGGAAACGGGACATCCGGTATTCCGACAGAGACAATAGAGCTCAGAAGAGCATCAAGGACCAGATTCGGGCGAACGCTGCGGCACTGTCCGAAATGAAGAGTGTAGCAAACATCCGCGCAGACCTCCGCGGCATGAACATCAAGGAGAAACGGCAGTGGGCGGAGAATGTTCTGAAGGCGTCCGGCTATCGTGTTGACCGGCAGGCCTTTGGCGTGATCGCGTTCGAGCCGCGGCACATCAACGAGGGACTGAACTACCTCAGCGACGACGGCGAGATCGCTGCCTTTGCAGCGCTTCCACAGCTCCTGAAGCGCGGGAAGATCATCGACGTGCACAACAACCACAAGGGGCGGGACTTCGGGACCGTGACGATTGCCGCGCCGGTTGAGATCAACGGCGTTCGCGGGAACATGGCTGCCGTTGTCAAGAGAACCGGGAAAGACCACTACCACACGCACAGAATCCTGATGCCGGATGGCTCCGCATTTGAATTTTTGGTACAAGAAAACACAGAGCCCAAACCGGCGGGGGCCTTATCCGAAACGGATACGCATGCCACACCAATGGACCCTGTGTCTGAGAACAGGATAGCACAGAACGGCTCCACTGTCAAGAGGCAGGAGCGCGACACGGTCTCCGCAGAGATCGCGACGCTGCAGCGGGACCTGCGGCAGATGCGGGCGGAGTTGAAGCGGCTGAAGGGCAGCGAGGGACATGGAGACCGCCCGGGAATGGACGGCGCACATGGTCAACAGCGACGGGAGCCGCGGGCCGCGCTGGTCCGAGGAGGAGACCCGGCAGGTCATGGCGCAGCGGGGCTGGAGGCTGGACGAGGCGGCCTTCTACGCCGTCATGAATTCGCTCTGGTCCGACTACGGCGCGACCATCCAGCGCCGGGGCATGGACAGCACGGACCTCTGGGCCGACCTCGCCCGGGACTGGCTCTGCGACGAGGACGCCAGGAGGGGCAAGGTGGCCAGGTATTACGCGGACATTGTGGAGCACTGAAAGAGAAAATGGCAATGGAGCAGAGGCCATTGCCATTTTCATTGCCATTTTTTATTTGAGAGCTACGGAAACGGGCGTATAAACGATAAAATATGCAGATTCGTATTCGCGGAATCGGGCGGAAATGTTGGAAAAGTTCTGATATAGGCAGAAAAACACCGAACATTCTTAGAATGTTCGGTGAATTGTTTTGGCGGAGTGAGAGGGATTTGAACCCTCGCGCGCTTTTTAGACGCCTACTCCCTTAGCAGGGGAGCCCCTTCGGCCTCTTGGGTATCACTCCGAATAAAAAGACATATGATAGACGATCCCGGAAAGAAAGTGGCGGAGAGAGTGGGATTCGAACCCACGGCCCGTTGCCGGGTCACTGGTTTTCAAGACCAGCTCCATAAACCGCTCGGACATCTCTCCAGACCGGTTCCAGAGACGAACACTATTTTAACACGCGAAACCTGAATTGTCAATATGGATTTGTATTTTCCTTCCGGAACGGTTGCGAATTTCGGAAAATGGTGGTATACTGGAGGCAAACCAAAAATAAGAGACGAAGGTGTTTTCTCTATGACAAGAATCGATATTTTTTCCGGCTTCCTCGGCGCGGGCAAGACGACCCTCATCAAGAAGCTGCTGGCGGAGGCCTACCAGGGCCAGAAGATCGTGCTGATCGAGAACGAATTCGGCGAGATCGGCATTGACGGCGGCTTTTTGCAGGACGCGGGCGTCCAGGTGACGGAGATGAACTCCGGCTGCATCTGCTGCTCACTGGTGGGCGACTTCGGCCGCGCGCTGGAGAAGGTCATAGGCGACTACCATCCGGACCGCATTCTCATCGAGCCCTCCGGCGTCGGCAAGCTGTCCGACGTTATGGCGGCGGTGCTGCGGCTGGAGGACCCGGAGATCCAGTTGGGCAGCCTGGTGGCTGTCTGCGATGCCAACAAGTGTAAGATGTATATGAAGAACTTCGGTGAGTTCTATAACAATCAGGTCGAGACGGCTTCAACCATCGTTCTGAGCCGCACTGACGCCATCCCTGAGGACAAGCTGAATGCCTGCGTGGAGCTGCTGCGCAGCCACAATCCCAAGGCCACCATCATTACGACACCCTGGAATCAGCTCACCGGCGCGCAGATCCTGAACGCCATGGAGCAGAACGACTCCCTGGCCAAGGAGCTCCAGGCCATGGCCGAGGAGCATCTCCACGACGATGATGATGACGATGACGACTGCTGCTGCCATGACCATGACCATCATCACAACCATGATCATGACGAGGAGCACGAGCACGAGCACCACCATCATCATGACCATGAAGAGGAAGCGCACGAGCACCATCACCACCATGACCACGATGAGGACGAATGCTGCTGCGGCCATGACCACGACCATGAGCATGACCACGAGCACCATCACCATCATCATCACCACGCCGACGAGGTCTTCACGAGCTGGGGCGTCGAGACGGCGAAGAAGTTCACCATGGGCGAGATCGAGGACTGTCTGAAGGCCCTGGACGACGCGGAGAAGTACGGCGCCGTGCTGCGCGCCAAGGGCATCGTGGACGGCGCGGGCGCGTGGATCCACTTCGACCATGTGCCCGGCGAGGCCGACGTGCGCACCGGCAGCGCCGGTGTGACGGGCCGCCTCTGCGTCATCGGCTCCGGCCTCAAGGAGGACGCGCTCCGGACGCTGTTCGGCGTGTGAGCGGAGGCGTGACCATGCAGATCCCTGTCTATGTGTTCACCGGCTTCCTGGAGTCCGGCAAGACGAAATTCATCCAGGAGACCCTGGAGGACCCGCGCTTCAACGCCGGCGAGCGGACGCTGCTGCTGGTCTGCGAGGAAGGAGAGGAGGAATACGACCTCTCCCGCTACCCGCACAAGAACGTCTACCTCGAGGTCCTGGAGGACGCCGAGTCCGTCACGACGGAGGAGCTGGCGCGGCTTGAGAAGAAGCACCGCGCCGAGCGCGTGGTGCTGGAGCTGAACGGTATGCAGCTCGTGGGCGATTTCTTCCAGAAAATGCCCGAGAACTGGGGCATTGCCCAGGAGGTCATGTTCGCCGACGCGACGACCATCCTCCAGTACAACCAGAATATGCGCGCCCTGGTGGTGGACAAGCTCCAGGGCTGTGAGATGGTGGTCTTCAACCGGGTCCCCGTGGGCGCGGACGTTATGCCGTTCCACAAGCTGGCCCGGGCGCTGAACCGCCGCGTGGACATCGTCTACGACTTCCAGGACGGCTCCACGACCTTCGATGAGATCCAGGACCCGCTGCCCTTCGACCTGAACGCGCCGGTCATCGAGATCGGCGACGACGACTATGCCCTCTTCTACCGGGACATCACCGAGGAGAGCAAGAAGTACGACAAGAAGACGGTGCGCTTCCTGGCCCAGGTGGCCAAGCTGCGCCATGACAAGGTCGGGATGTTCGCTCCGGGCCGTTTCGTCATGACCTGCTGCGAGGCGGATATCACCTTCATGGGCATCCCGTGCCGCTACGCCGAGGCCGCGTCCCTCAAGTCCCGGAGCTGGGTCCGCGTGACGGCGAAGGTGGAGGTCAAGTTTCACTCGCTCTACAAGGGCGTCGGCCCCATCCTCACGGCCATCTCCGTCGAGCCCGCCCAGCCTGCGGATCAGGAGGTCGTCACGTTCTGAGCGCCTTAAAATCAGAAAAATCCCTCCGGCAGTCAAGTGAACTGCTCCAGTTTGTGCGGACAGCACAAAAAGCCCCCCCATGTAGGCGATA
>CALICR010000206.1 GCA_938049125.1 uncultured Clostridia bacterium | reverse complement strand
GCCGCGCCCTGCATGAGCTTCTCAATGTCGATGCCCGCCACGGCGATGGGCAGCAGGCCGACCGCCGTCAGCACGCTGTAGCGGCCGCCGACGTTGTCCGGCACCACGAAGGTCTCGTAGCCCTCGCGGTCCGCCATGGACTTGAGCGCGCCGCGCGCCCGGTCCGTAGTGGCGAAGATGCGCGCCCGCGCGCCCTCCGCGCCGTACTTCTCCTCCAGCTTCGCTTTGAAAATGCGGAAGGCCACCGCCGGCTCCGTCGTCGTGCCGGACTTGGAGATGACGTTGACGGAGAAATCCCGGTCGCCGATCAGGGTCAGGATCTCGCTGACGTTGTCCGAGGAGAGACTGTTGCCCGCAAAGTAAATTTCGGGCGTCTCCTTGGGCAGCAGGTTGTAGTTGTTGGAGCGCAGCAACTCGATGACGGCCCGGGCGCCCAGATAGGAGCCGCCGATGCCGATGACCACCAGGACCTTGCTCTGGGCCTGAATTTTCTTCGCCGCTGCCTGGATGCGGACGAACTCCGCCCGGTCGTAGTTCACCGGCAGATCCACCCAGCCCAGGAAGTCGTTGCCCGCGCCGGTGCCCTCCACCAGCGTGCGCTGGGAGGCCTTCGCCTTTTCAAAATCGACCGTGCCCAGCAGAAACTCCGCGTGGCCTGCATCTAATGTTACCATAGTATAACCCCTTTCCCGCAGTTCGGTGCTATATGATTTGAATTTACTATATCATGTTTTAAAAAAAAAGAAAAGTCCTTTCAAAAAACGTTTCCATCTTCGTAGATTGTTCCAAAAACTGCTCTCCGTGTCCTTTGAAATTTGGTTTGTTCCGCGTGCAGCCGCTTCCTTCTCAGTTTACCAAGCGCCGCGGAAAAATGCAATGCCGCCCTTGCTTTTTTTGCCGAAAAATGATACGATTTTTTTATCTTCAAATCCCCGGAAGGAAGCATTCCATGAGAAACGGATACCATATTATCGACGCCCACTGCCATCTCTATCCCGAAAAGATCGCCCATAAGGCTGCGGAGCACATCGGAGAATTCTACGACGGCCTCCCCTTCTGCGGCGGCGACGCTGCGGCGTTGCTGCGGCTCATGGACGAGCAGGGCATCGATCTCGCCCTCGTCAACTCCGCGGCGCTGACGCCGCACCAGGTGGACTCCATCAACAACTTTCTGTTCTCCGAGGCAGCGGACCATCCGGACCGCTTTCTCCCCCTCGGCACCCTGCACCCGGATTCCCCGCCGGAGGACCAGGAACGGCAGGTGCAGTTCCTGAAGGACCACGCCATGCACGGCATCAAGATTCACCCGGATATGCTGGGCATTCCTCTGGACGATCCCAGGATGCAGCACATTTACGCCCGCTGCCAGGAGGCGGATATCCCCGTCCTGCTCCACACCGGCGACCGGCGCTTCGACTTCACGAACCCGAACCGGCTGGAGCCGATGCTCCGGGCCTTCCCGCGGCTCACCTTCATCGGCGGCCACTTCGCCGGGCGGGACTTCTACTGTGAGGCCGCGGCGCGGCTCCATTCGTACAAAAATCTCTTCGTGGACTGCTCCTCCTCCTTCCACTGGCTCACGGAGGAGGAAGCCCTCGGCTGCATCCGGAGCTACACCGCCTCCCACGTCATGTTCGGCACGGACCATCCCATGTTCACGCCGGGCTTCGACCTCGACTATTTCTTTCGCCTGCCGCTGACGGAGGAGGAGCGCCGCGCCATCCTCAGCGGCACCGCCCAGTGCGTCTTCGGCTTCACGGCCCCCTGGAACTCCGCCCCGGCGGGCTGAGCCGCCGCTTTCTTCAAAACAAGCGCAACCGCCCCCGCTTTACGCCGCTCCCCTTCTCCGCTATAATAATTGACGAAAATAAAACACCGCGCCGGTTTCCGGCGCAGGATATGAGAAAGGATGAGGTATATGGACCCCAAGAATGAGGCCGCCATGCAGGCGCTGCGCGCCGCCGAGGAGGTTTTCTGGATCAATCCGGACCTGACGCCCTTTGCGGAGGCCGACTTCGGCTACCCCCTGAACGCCGCCATGATCGACGACGCGGAGGCCCGGCTCCGCCGCTTCGTCCCCTTCATCTGCGCCCGCTTCCCGGAGACGGAGGCCGCCGGCGGCCTGATCGAGTCGGAGCTGACCCCCATCCCCGCCATGCAGAAGGCGCTGCACACCGCCGTGCCCGGTACCATGCTGCTTAAGCGCGACGCGGACCTGCCCATTGCTGGTTCCATCAAGGCCCGCGGCGGCATCTACGAGGTGCTGAAGCACACGGAGGAGCTGGCGCTCCGGGCCGGTATCCTTACGAAGGACAGCGACTACAGCGAGCTGCTGAACCACCGCGATTTCTTCCGCGGCTACAAAATTCAGGTCGGCTCCACGGGCAACCTCGGCATGAGCATCGGCATCATGAGCGCCGCCATCGGCTACGAGGCCATCGTCCACATGTCCGCCGACGCGCGGCAGTGGAAGAAGGACCTGCTCCGCAGCCACGGCGTCACCGTGTACGAATATGAGGGCGATTACAGCGCCGCGGTCCTCGAGGGCCGCGCCCGCTCCGACGCCGACCCCACCAGCTACTTTGTGGACGACGAGAACTCCGTGGACCTCTTCCTCGGCTACGCCGTGGCGGCGGGCCGGACGAAGCGGCAGCTCGATGCCATGGGCATCGCCGTGGACACGGACCATCCGCTCTTTGTCTACGTCCCCTGCGGCGTGGGCGGCGCGCCCGGCGGCATCACCTTCGGCATGAAGCAGGTCTTCGGCGACAGCGTCCACTGCTTCTTCGCGGAGCCGGTCCAGGCACCCTGTATGCTCCTCGGCATGGCCAGCGGCAAGGGCCCCGGCATCTGTGTTCAGGACATCGGCCTCACGGGCAGAACCGACGCCGACGGCCTCGCCGTGGGCCGCCCCTCGGGCTTCGTGGGCCGGGTCATGAAAAACCTGCTCTCCGGCGAAGCCACCATTCAGGACGCCCGGCTCTACGACTATATGCGCGCCCTGCTGGACAGCGAGGATCTGTTCATTGAACCCAGCTCCTGCGCCGCCTTCGCCGCGCCGGAGGACCTCTTCTCCACCGATGCGGGCCGCGCCTATCTCGAAGCCCACGGCCTTACGGACAAGCTGGCAGACAGCACCCACATCGTCTGGTCCACCGGCGGCCGCCTCGTGCCCCCGGACGTCCGGGAGAAGTACCGCAACACCCATCTTTGATTTTCGATATAAAAAATGCCCGGCGCAGGTTGGAAGCCCGCGCCGGGCACTTTGTTTCTCTTTAGGCCTTCAGCTGCTTGCTGCTCCCGACGGTCAGCTCGCCGTCTTTGACGTCCACGGTCAGCGTGGCGCCGGGCAGGATGCTGCCCTCGAGGATCTTCCTCGCCA
>CALICR010000205.1 GCA_938049125.1 uncultured Clostridia bacterium | reverse complement strand
TCCGCGGTGTAGGCGGAGCGGGAGAGGTTCGGCGTGTTGAAGAGCTGCGAGGTGCGCAGCGCGTTGCAGATCTGGACATTGCAGTTGCAGATGCCGAAAATCTTGTTCTCGCCGTCGATGTTCGTGATCTGGTGGACGAAGCCGTTGTCCTCCGCCTTGCGGAGAATTTCCATGGCTTCCTCATAGGTGATGTCGTGGCCCTTGCCGGTCTCGCGGCAGTAGTCGGCGAAGTCGCCCACGCCGATGCACCACGACGCCGGGTCGTCGGCGCAGCCCTCGCCCAGCACGCCGCGGCTCGCACGGCAGGAGCACTGCGCCACGCCGATGTGCCCCTCGTACTTCTTGAGCCAGTAGCTGAGGTGCTCGATGTCGAGGCTCTGGTTCTCCATCGGGATGGCTTTTTCGACCGGGATGACGTGCATGCCGACGCCGCCGCCTCCGGGCGGCAGCAGGTGCGTCTTGCCCGCCAGCGGCACATAGGTCATGCGCTCGAAGAAGGAGGCAAGCTCCGGGTGCTCTTCAAGGCGCTTGTTGTAGGAAATTTCGCCGCGCTCGTCGTAGCACGGAATCTCGCCGCTGCCGCTCTGGTCGATGTTGAACAGCTCGGCGCTGCCCGGCACGAACATGGGCAGGATATAGCGGCGCTCGGACTGCGGCGCGGTGCGGCCGTTGTGGTCGTAGTGGTAGCCGTAGTCGTACTCGAGGACGCCCTTGAAGCTCAGATCGTCCAGAAGCTCCTGGAAGTGCGGCTTGTCCTCTTCTTTCACCTTACATAGCTTCCACAGCTCGGAGATCGTGTAGGGCGTGCGCAGCTTCATGGGCAGGAGGATGTCCGCCTGCTCCTCGGAGATGATGCCGGCGAGACCCCAGTATTCGGCGTCGTCGCTCGACACGCCGGAGAGCTTGTGCCCGACCACGTCGGTGATCTTCTGTCCGATCTTCTGGATTTTTTTGCGGGGGTTGGCGGCGCCCTTGTCCGGAGCGTTCAGGGCGCGTTCCTTCAGCTTTTCGTCGATCATGGTTTTCTCTCCTCTTTCTCGGTTAATTCCGGTTCCAGTTGTCAGCCTGTTCCTTGAGCCATGCGGCGAGCGCGGGGACGCCCTCGCCGGTCTTTGCGGAGATGGGGAAAATGCGGATATCCGGGTTGCGGCGGCGGGCGAACGCCGTCACCTTTTCGAGATCGAAGTCGAAATAGGGCGCAACGTCGATCTTGTTGACGATCATGGCGCTGCAAACCTCGAACATCAGCGGGTACTTGAGCGGCTTGTCGTGCCCCTCCGGGACGGAGAGGATCATCAGATTCAGCGCCGCGCCGGTGTCGAACTCCGCGGGGCAGACGAGGTTTCCCACGTTTTCAAGCACGACGAGGTCGAGATCGGCGGTGCCGAGCTGGGCGATGCCCTGCCGGGTCATGTCCGCGTCGAGGTGGCACATGCCGCCGGTGTGGAGCTGGATGACCTTCGCGCCCTCCCTGGAGATGGTCGCGGCGTCCACGTCGGAGTCGATGTCCGCCTCCATGACGCCGATGCGCAGGTCGCCCTGCAGCGCGCGGATGAGCGCCCGGAGCGTCGTGGTCTTGCCCGAGCCGGGCGAGGACATCAGGTTGACGAGGAACGTGTGTTCCTCCCGGAGCTTGGCGCGCAGGGCGTCGGCGTCGCGGTCGTTGTCGGCAAAGACGCTCTGCTTGACTTCAATGATGCGGTAGGGGTCCATCTTCTTCCTCCTTCGTTTGATCGGGCAGCAGAAGCTGCGGCTGAAAGTCGGCGGGCAGCATTTCCACACAGAGCCGGGCGAGGCGCACAGGCGGGATCGCCATCTCCCCGCGGAGCCAGTAGAGAAAGCTGTTGAACACGCCGCCGATGTGATAGCTGCCGTAGAGCGACACGGCGTCGCCGCGCGCCGGATCGGGCGGGGGCGGGACGCGGGCGTTCATCTCCTCCAGCAGCAGGTAGGAAAGCTCGCGGCGGTGCAGCAGCAGAAGCTCGCGCTTATAGCGCAGGAAGCTCTCGAACATCCCGGTGAAGTACGCCTCCGGCTCCGGCGCGGCGGGCAGCGTTTCGAGATACTCGTCGAGGCGCACTGCGTAGAAGTACCGCACGACGTCGGCTTTCGAGGAAAAATGGCGGTAATAGGTCGAGCGGTTGACGCCCGCACGCGCCACGATCTCCGTCACGGAGATCGCGTCCAGCTCCTTTTCCTCCAGCAGGAGCAGGAGCGCGTGGACGATGCAGGTCTTGAGCAGCGGGGTGATGGTGTTCGAACGCACAAAAATCCCTCCCGAAGCCGATAATTTTTTATCTATATTAAATGTATCATATTGCGGAAAGAAAGCAAGCGACAAAAATGCATTTTTGTCGCTTCTGTTGCAGAATGCGAAAAAAACCGCCCGCCCGGGGTTATTTCCGGGCGGGCAGGAGGAAGTAAGGGGAAATTTCGGACGATCAGGGCGTTCCGGCGGGGCAGAGAACGTCGAGGAGGTCGGCGAACCAGCGCAGCTCACGGGTAAAGCGGTCCCGCAGCGCCGCGGCGGTCTCACGGCCCTTGCCGGGGTCGAAGAAGCCGTGGCCGCTCTGCACGGCGATATGCAGCGTTCCGTCGCGCCGCAGGCGGACGAACAGTCCGCCGCCCGCCGTATCGGCCAGGGTCAGCAGGCGCTCCGCCCGGGCGGGGGAGAGAAAGCGGCGCGCAGCCCCGGCATCGTCGGCGGTGAGGGTGAAGCGCTTATCGAGGGCTTCGTTTCCGGTCTCGATGCGCGCCGTACGGAAGAGGCGGTCCAGCTTGCCACGGGGCACGAGCATCAGGTCCGCCGGCTGCGCCGCACCGGTGCGGCAGACGAGCCACTGGCCCGTCCAGGCGACGGTCTCCCGGGTTTCCCACTGGTTCGTCTCCTCGTTCTGGAGCTCATAGCGCTCCGTGAGCGTGAGGCTGCTCAGCTCCACGTCCCGGCCCCGGTAAAAGCAATGGGCGTATTCGCCGCCGGTGCAGTCGGTATAGCGCGGCAGGGGAATGCCGGACTCCCCCGGCACGCTGTCGCTCAGATGCCGGTCCTGGGCGAATTCCACCTCGTCGAAGACGGCACGGAGCGCGTCGAGGCCGACGGTATCGCCGATCTGCTGCCGGACGGTGGCGGCCTTTTTCTGGCCGAGCCAGCCGCCGAGGGCGAGCAGCGCCGCACCGGCGATGAGGAGCGGGAGCGCGCCTCCGGCGATGACGCCGAGGATCACCAGCACGCCGCCAAGCACCGACAGGAGCTTTGCGCCGCCCCGGGCGGTGCGGCCGCTCCGGAGCGCCTCGGAGAGGTCCCGGTCCCGCTGGGTCTGTTCCTGGTTAGACATAGAGTTCCTCCTAAGTGTTATTCTGCGGCGGCCGCGTCCGGCTGGAGGACGTAGCCCTCCGCCGCGTCCCAGTACCAGACAAGGACGGTGCCGCCGTCGCCGTCGAACGAGAGCGTCACGTCGCTGTCGCCGTCGCCGTTCAAGTCTTCAAAGGAAATGCTCTGGAAGGCGGACTGGGCGTCCTCCATGGGGGCGGGGTATTCCACCCGGTCGTAGGGCGTCTCCGATTCGTCGTCGTAGTAGAAGACGGCCTCGTCCCGGTAGAGGCAGACCAGCACGTCCGTTTCCTCGCCGCCGCGGACGATGGTCCCGGCGGCCTGAACTGTGCCCCAGGTGCGCCAGTCGGCCCCGGCGATCCCTTCCCCCGGGACCTCCGGCTCCCCGGCCCGGCGTCCGCAGCCCGCGAACGCCAGGCACAGCAGGGCCAGGAGCAGCGCGAGGGCGCGCGATGCGGCGTGCTTATCCAAAGTAATCGCCCCAGCCGTCGTAGTCGCCGTAGTCGCCCCAGCCGTCGCCGGGATCGGACCAGGGGTCGTAGTCCTCCACATAGTCGCCCCAGCCCTCGTCCTCGTAGTCCCAGCCTGCGTCGTTGGACTCGTAGTATTGACCGTCCTCGATGTAGTAGCTGTCGCCGAAGCCGATGAACTCGTTTTCATAGCCGTTCCAGTACCAGACGTCGCCGTCCCCGTCGTACCAGTAGTAGGGCGTGCCGTAGTCGCCGGAATCGGAGGGCTGGGCGGGCTGTGCCGGGACCTCCTTCGGGGACGTGGTCCAGCCCGCGTCGTAGGAGCAGGTCTCCAGCAGCTTTTTGGAAATTTCGTAGTAATTCTGGATGCGGCTCTCGAGGGCCAGGCTCATGGACACCAGGGCGTAGCCCGTGGGGCCGTAGTAGCGGACCTCCATGACACCGCGGACCGGCTGACCGGCGCTCTCGGCAAAGATGGAGCCGTCCATCCAGACATAGCCCGTGATGCTGTAATAGCTCCCGCAGTCGATGCACTCGGAGGAGATGGTCTTGAGAATGTAGTCTCCGTACATGGTGCTGAGGAAATCGTTCAGCATCTTTTCAAGGTACGGCTTCGCATTGCCGAGGCCCTGGGTCATGTAGGGGTCGAAGCCCTCGATGGGCTGGAAGGCCAGGAGGATGTTGGACCAGTAGTCCTCGGTCCCCTCCTCGAGCACGGCGTTGAAGCTGAGGGCGTTCGTGACCGTGGGGGAGTCGTGGACGCTCATCGTGGAGGGGTAATCGACGGAGACGTTGGAGAAGTCGGAGGGGAACCAGGCCGTCTGGTCCAGTTCGTCGTCCTGGGTCGGGAGGAGCATCATATCCGCATTGTAGGTGAGATAGCTGCCCTCGCCGTCCAGCAGCTGACCGTCGCCCGCCAGGGATAGGGTCAGAAGCTCCTCGCCGCTGTCATTGCAGAGGGCGATGCAGTCCTCGTAGACCGTGACCATGCCCGGCCCGATGCGCTCACCATAGAGGTTGACGGCCACCCATTCGTAGCTGTCGGTGATGACAAGGTAGATCGGCTCGTCGTCATACTTCCAGCTGCCGGCGTAGGGGGTGATGTCGAGGAGGTCTGAGAAGTCCTCCTCCTCGGCCTCCGGCTCCGGCTCCTCGTCACCGAAGTCGTAGTAGGAGGCGTCGTATGCGGCGGTGACGTCGATGCAGGGGATGGTGTTCGGGGGCAGGAAGACGACGAAGTCGCCGTCGGCGATGGGGAAGACCATCTCGTCCACGGAGGTGTCGTAGAGAATGGTGTCGTCCGCGTTGTAGGTCAGAATGTTGAAGCCCGCGGCAAGCTCCTCGTCGGAGCGGGCGCCGAGGGAGACCGTGACCATCTCGCCGTCCTCCAGCGGCGCGTCCAGGACGGATTCGCCCCATTCGTCGCTGGCGGCAGAGGTGATGTGGACCGCGGAGATCGGCTCGCCGGTGCGGTTGACGAGGCAGACCGTCATGGGGTCCGGGGCCGGCTCCGGCTCCTTGCCGCAGGCGACCAGGCTCAGGCAGAGCGCCAGGGCGAGCAGCAGGCAGGTAAGTTTTTTGGGGTTCATTTCTCTTCTCCTTTCATGGTACGGATTGGTCAGAGCGTCCGCTCTGCCATGGCAAGAAGCTCATCGTGGCTCAGCTCGACGCTGCCGAAGCGGACGAAGATGCCGTTCGTCTCGGCGGCGGCCCAGACCTGCGGGTCCGTGAGCGGCCGGAACCGGAGCTTGTCGAGGTAGGGCTTCATATCCAGAAACAGACGGCTGCCGGACACGAAGAGGATCTGAAGGATATGATCCGGAAGCGGCTCCACGGCTGCGATGTATCTCCGGTACAATGGGATCCCTCCTTTCGCCAGAATCAAAAAATCCACCGTACCTCCATGGTACGGTGGACGTTGGCTTTTCGCAATTAACCTTTGGTTAGGAATCGGCCAGCTCCGCGAGGCGTTTCCGCTTCGTGCGGGTGTCACCCTCAATGTGCAGCTTGGCGTAGATCTGGTTGAGATACTGCTTCACGCTGCCCTCGGAGAGGAAGAGCCGCTCCGCGATCTCGCGGTTGCTGCGGCGCTGGGCAATGAGCTCCACGACGGCGCATTCCCGGTCCGTCAGCGCCGCCAGGGCGGCAGGCCGCCGCGCCTGATGCCGCCGCGCCGCGCAGCGGGCGGAGAAATCCGTGCCGCAGCGCACGACTGCCGCGAGGAACGGGGACGGTGCTTCCCGTGCAAGGCGCTCCAGCAGCGCTCCGATGTACCCGTAATTCTCCGCAAAGGGCATGATGAGGCCGTCCGGCTCCGCGTCGCCGATCGTCTGCCGGAGCAGTGCCCGGGCCTCGGTTTCCTTGCCGAGCATGGCATAGGCCGCGGCAGTCTGAACGCGGACGGAGAGGGCGACCAGTCCGTAGTGCATCGCGCCGCAGACGGCAAGCAGCCCCTCGCTTCGTCCAACGACCTTTGCAAACAGCCCCTGCGCCAGATAGACCTGCATCTCGATAAGCTCCATCATGGGCTTGCCCGGCGCGAGGAAATTGACGCTGTCCAGCCGGTGCTCCCGGAACAGCTCCGGGAGCCGCTCCGTCTCGCCGGTCAGCGCACGGCAGTAGGCGCAGCCGCTGTCAAGAATGTTGAGCCACGCGGCGTTGTGCTGCCGCAGCAGCTCGGTACGCCGCCGGTCATAGGTGCAGTGCGGCGCGGCGTCTGTGCAGAGGCTGAGCCGCCAGGAGAGGAAATCACAGCAGAGCGCCATGTTCTCCTGCCCGTTTCCCGCGATCCGGGCGTAGGCGCGCTCCAGCGCGATCTGCGCATCGGCGAAGCGCCCCTGCTGGTAGGCACTCTCCGCCTCCATGATGGTCTCGGCGCCCTGACCGTGACCGTCCGTGATGCGGTAGTAGTGGGGCATACATTCGTCCATCTCCCGCAGCTCTCCGGCGAGGGCGCCCGGCTCCCGGTGGAACATCCAGAGCACCGAGGGCGAGCCGAAGGTCCAGCCGCCGCTCCGCCGGATGCTGATGGCGGGGCGCGACATCTGCGCGCTGGCACTGCGGTGAAGGCGGCTCATCTCGCGGATGTCGTTGTAATAGAGAAAGCTCTGGATGAGGTCGCATTCGCCCAGCAGGTTGCCGCGCACCTCGCCGCTCCACTCCGGGTGCGCCGCGAGGGAGGCGTGGAGCGCCGCCTTCATTTCCAGCATCTTCGGGATGCGCCGCCAGTTGAACATGCTGCGCATCAGCACCAGGATCGCCAGCGGATGCTCCGCCAGCACATCGCCGGGGCAGCGGTCCAGAAACGTCAGCACGTCATCAGGACGGAGGGAGGCGAGCAGGATGCCCGCGTCCTCCTGAATGACGCGCAGGGCGGCGTCATAGTTGCCGCTCCGGCAGTAGGCGTCGAGGGCGTGGAGATACTGCCGCCGCGCCTCGTACCACACGCCGTAGCGCTCCCGGTATGCCGCCTGCCGCTCCGGCGGCAGCACCGCGAAGGCACGCTCGCCGCACTCCTTCATCATGTGGTGGAACCGGTAGTGCATGCCGTCCGGCAGGCGCTTTACGAAGGCGTTCTGCTCCGTCAGCGCCGTCAGCAGCCGCGCCGTGTTCCGGTTTTCGGTGACGAACTGCGCCATTTCCGCCGTAAATTCATCGGCAAGCCCCATGACGGCGAGAAATTCCCGCTGCTTCGGCGGGAGCGGGTCGAGCATGGCGGCGGTAAACATGGCATAGATATCCGAGCTGCGGCTGGGCAGCGCGCCGTACTCAGAAAGGGCGCGGAGGTTCAGGTAGATGGCGGAGAACCAGCCCTCGCTGGAGTAGAGCAGCGCATCGATCTCCGCCTCCGTCAGCGCCGTGCCGCAGCGGCGGGCATAGACGGACAGCTCCGTGTGGTTGAGGCGCAGCTGCTCCATTCCGATCTGATGCACCCGCCGTCCGAGGCGCAGCACCTCCTCGCCGGGCAGGAAGCGGTCCCGGCTCGCCACGATGAGGTGGACGTTCTCCGGCAGCCGGTTCGCCAGCCGGCAGAGGAAGCCGGGGATGCGCGCATCGGTCAGCAGGTGGAAGTCGTCGAGGAAGAGGTAGCAGGGCTGTGCCCCCGCCAGCGCGTGGCAGAGGTCGTCCGAGAGCAGGCTGCCGCCGGCAGCGTCGCCCGGACAGGCGTAGTCCCGCAGGAGCTCCAGCCCCGCGTGGGCAAAGGCGTCCTGCACGCTTTTCCAGAAGATGGCGAGGTTGTCGGAGTAGACGCTGATGCGGATGACACGCGGGTCCTCGGCGGCGCGTTCGCCGAGATACCAGTTCACCGCCGTGGTCTTGCCGTAGCCCATGGGCGCGACCACCGTGGTCAGCGCGGCGTGCGCGATGGGCCGAAGGCACTCCTGGAGCCGCTCCGGGATGTAGACGGTATTCAGGTTCCATGCTCTTTTTGTCATGCT
Organism: uncultured Clostridia bacterium; assembly: GCA_938049125.1. Classification (GTDB taxonomy): domain Bacteria; phylum Bacillota; class Clostridia; order Oscillospirales; family Oscillospiraceae; genus RGIG3159. Next base: position 2,727 of record CALICR010000205.1, on the reverse strand, counting down.
GGGGCCCTCCGCTTCTGCGCCCGGAGGCGCATTTTGTGTGGAATTTCACGTGCCGGCCGGGCACGGCTTACAGCGCCTCGAACCGGTAGCGTGGCTTGCCGCGGCTCTTTTTGCCGTACTCGATGGCCTCGGCGGGGCAATAGCAGATGCAGGCCATGCAGTGGGTGCAGGCCTTGCCCCAAACGGGCTTGCCGCCGCGCAGCGCGATGCTGCCCGTGGGACACCGCCGGGCGCACTGGCCGCAGCCGGTGCAGGCGTCCGAGACGGTGAAGGCGTTCGCCTTGACGCAGAGAGAATAGAAGATGGGGTTCACCGGGCCGCTCATGAAGCGGTCATAGAGATTGCTTCTCGTCGGGGCAAAGGGCAGGCCGGCCCGAATGGCGGCAATGGCGCGGTCAAGGTCCGGTTCGGCCCTGGCCACGATCTTCCGCGCCTCCTCGGCCTGGGGCACACCGAACATGGCGATGTAGTTCTCCGGCATGACGAGCTGTGCCGTACCCATGCAGCCAAGGCCCTTGGCCCGGCAGAGCGCCCGGTTGTACCGGTCCGCATTGCCGAGCTCGCTGCCGCAGGTCATGACGAACCAGACCTGCTTTGCGCCCCGCAGCTCCGTGCGGAGGAGCCAGTCCCGCACGATGCGCGGGATGCGCCAGGCGTAGGTGGGCGTGACGATGACAAGCCGCTCACCGGTGTCCACGGGCGTCGTGTCACCCGCCCGGATGCGGTCGTTCAGACTGAGCAGCGTATCGCCCAGGGCGTCCGCGATGCGCCGCGCCGCATATTTGCTGTTGCCGGTGCCGGAAAAAAAGAAGATCATATCAAAACTCCCTCACAGTGGTCGATCTCGTGCTGGATAATCTCGGCGGTCCAGCCGGTGAAGGTCTTGCAGCGGGGTTGGAGCTTTTCGTTCTGCCATTGGACCTTGACGGTGCGAAAGCGCCTCGTCTTTCGGGTGCCGGAGAGGGACAGACAGCCCTCCTCGGCCTCATAGGGGCCGTCCCGGCGGACGATGACGGGGTTGAGCATGACAAGATAGGTCCCCTCGTTGTCGAAGGCGATGATGCGCTTGTTTACGCCGATCATGTTGGCCGCCATGCCCACGCAGCCGTCCCGATGGGCGGTCAGTGTGTCCAGCAGGTCCCAGGCCGTACCGAGGTCCTCCGCCGACGCGGGCTCGGCCTTCTGCGCGAGGAAAAACGTATCTCTGCAAATTTCACGGACCATCCCAGGTCTCCCTTCCGGCGTGCTTTTCTCCATTGTATCAGCCACGCGGTGGATGCGCAAGAGAAATTCGGTTCCTTGCGCTTTCCGCCGTCCTGGGGTATAATAAAAGAAAAAACGGAAAGGGTCGGAGGTGAGGAGATGCCGCTGGAGATCGTGCGGAGCGATATCACGGCCATGCACGTGGACGCCATTGTCAACGCGGCCAACGAGTCTCTGCTGGGCGGGGGCGGCGTGGACGGCTGCATCCACCGGGCGGCGGGGCCGGAGCTGCTGGCCGCGTGCCGGAGGCTCGGCGGGTGCCGGGTGGGTGAGGCCAAGCTCACGCGGGGCTATCGCCTGCCCTGCAAGTATGTGATCCACACCGTCGGGCCGGTCTGGCACGGCGGCGGGCACGGCGAGCGGGAGCAGCTCCTCTCCTGCTACGAGGCCAGCCTCGCGCTGGCGAAGAAGCGCGGCTGTAAAACGGTGGCCTTCCCGCTGATCTCCTCGGGGGTCTACGGCTACCCGAAGGATCAGGCGCTGCGCGCGGCGGTGGACGCCATCGGCGCGTTCCTGCTCCGGAACGATATGACGGTCTATCTCGCCGTCTTCGACCGCCAGGCCTACCAGATCAGCAGCAGGCTCTTCGCCGACATCGCGGAGTACATCGACGACCACTATGTGGACACGCATACCGACGACCGGTCGGTGCGCCTGTGCCGGATGCAGGCCCCGGCGTGCTGCACGGCGGCTGCTCCGGAGGCGGCGTCCGTTCCGGCCCGCGGGCTGAACGACCTGCTGGCGCACCTGGACGCGGGCTTCTCGGAGACGCTGCTGAAGCTCATCGACCGGAGCGGAAAAAAAGACTCGGAGGTCTACAAGAAGGCCAATGTGGACCGGAAGCTGTTCTCTAAAATTCGCAGCAATCCGGATTACCGGCCCTCCAAGCCCACGGCCCTGGCCTTCGCTATCGCGCTGGAGCTGGACCTGGACGAGACCCGCGACCTCATCGCCCGGGCAGGCTACGCCCTCAGCGCCAGCAGCAAATTCGACGTCATCATCGAGTATTTCATCGGGCGGGGGCACTATGACATCTTCGAGATCAACGAGGCCCTGTTCGCCCTCGACCAGAGCCTGCTGGGGGCGTGAGGAAGAGAAATGAAAATTACACTTAGTCGAAAAGGATTTGATTCCGCAAACGGCGGCATTGTCAGCCCTATCTTTGAAGATGGCACGATGATTTCCTTTCCCATTCCCAGTGGGGATACCGACACCTATGATTCGCTCTACTACAATGGGATTCCATACTCCAAAATTTTACATGATTTGAGGTATAAGGGTGGGAATCACTGCCATGTCGACCCGGATTTGGATTTGAGTCGGCGTGCAAAGGAAATTGACGGCTGGTTTCCGGCGTTCGGTCAGCGGGATGCCGCGGCTTCTTACCTAAAGAATCTGGGTGTTGCGCCGGGAGACATCTTCCTGTTTTTCGGAAATTTTCACTTTGTGGAATATCAAAACGGA
>CALICR010000204.1 GCA_938049125.1 uncultured Clostridia bacterium | reverse complement strand
GATGCCCAAGGGCATCCTGCTCGTCGGCCCTCCGGGCACCGGCAAGACCATGCTGGCCAAGGCCGTGGCCGGCGAGGCCAACGTACCCTTCTTCTCCATGTCCGGCTCCGAATTCGTAGAGATGTTCGTGGGCATGGGCGCGTCCAAGGTCCGCGACCTCTTCCGGCAGGCCAAGGAGAAGGCCCCCTGCATCGTCTTCATCGACGAGATCGACGCCATCGGCAAGAAGCGCGACGGCCAGTACGGCGGCAACGACGAGCGCGAGCAGACCCTGAACCAGCTTCTCACGGAGATGGACGGCTTCGAGGGCAACACCGGCGTCATCATCCTGGCGGCGACGAACCGCCCCGAGGCGCTGGATCCGGCGCTGACGCGGCCCGGCCGCTTTGACCGGCGTGTGCCCGTGGAGCTGCCGGACCTCCAGGGCCGCGAGGCCATTCTGAAGGTCCATGCCCGGAAAATCAAGGTGGCCGACGATGTGGACTTCCGGCAGATCGCGCGGATGGCCTCCGGCGCGTCCGGCGCGGAGCTGGCCAACATCGTCAACGAGGCGGCGCTGCGCGCCGTCCGCGACGGCCGGAAGTTCGCCACTCAGGCGGACCTGGAGGAGAGCATCGAGGTCGTCATCGCGGGCTACCAGAAGAAAAACGCCATCCTGACGGACCAGGAAAAGCACATCGTGGCCTATCACGAGATCGGCCACGCCCTGGTGGCGGCGCGGCAGAGCAGCTCTGCGCCCGTGCAGAAGATCACCATCGTGCCCCGCACCTCCGGCGCATTGGGCTACACCATGCAGGTGGAGGAGGGCAACCACTACCTCATGACCAAGGAGGAGATCGAGAACAAGATCGCCACCTTCACCGGCGGCCGGGCCGCCGAGGAGCTGGTCTTCGGCTCCATCACCACCGGCGCGTCCAACGACATCGAGCAGGCCACCAAGCTGGCCCGGGCCATGATCACCCGCTACGGCATGAGCCCCGACTTCGACATGGTGGCCATGGAGACGGTCACGAACCAGTACCTGGGCGGCGATGCGTCCCTCAGCTGCTCCGCCGAGACCCAGACGCGCATCGACGAGGCCGTCGTGAGCCTGGTCAAGCGGCAGCACGAGAAGGCCCTCGGCATTCTGCGCGGGAACCGTCCGGCCCTGGACGCCCTGGCACGCTACCTCTACGAGAAGGAGACCATCACCGGCGAGGAGTTCATGGACATCCTGCGGAAGCAGAATGGATAAAAAGGTGGATCTCCACAGACCCAAAGGCAGTAGTGAATCAGAAGGCATAGAAAATCGCCCGTCGGGATTTCCCGATGGGCGATTTTGCATGGCACCGCGTACAGGGGGGATGAGAAGATGCATTGGGCAGGCGATGCTCTCTTGTCTGGACTTGCGGAAGAGACTGCGGGGGCGGGAATTTCAGACAATGGCGAGGGGCTTGCAGCGGCCCTGGCCGAGGGCGGCCTCGACGCCGGAGCGGAAGTCCTCGAAGGTGTCGTCGGGGACAAAGGCCAGCGCGGTGCCCGCGAAGCCGCCGCCGTGGATGCGCACGGCGCCGCGGCCGCCGAGGAGCTTGGCGCAGAGCGCCAGCGTCACGGCCATGTCCTGGTGGGCCGTGCTGCCCGCGGGCGTCACGTTCTGGAGCAGCGTCCAGGAGGCGAGGCCGGAGGCGGTCACGAGGTGCAGGAATTCCGCGAAGTCCCCGCGCCTCAGAGCCGCGACCTGGGCCTGTACCCGGCGATTCTCCTCGAAGAAGTGGATGGCACGGAGCACGGCGCGGTCGCCGCTCTCCTGCCGCAGCGCGGGCAGGGCGGCATAGAAGGCGGCTTCGTCCACGTCCCGGAGAACCTCCTTGCCGAAGTGGGCGGCGATGCGCTTCATCTCGACGGGAATGGCGGCGTACTCGTCGGTGAGGTCCGCGTGGTCCGCGCCGGAGTCGATGATGCAGAGCCGGTGACCGCAGCGGGAGAAGTCGAAGTCCACGCGCTCGACGCCCGGGGCGGCGGGGTCCGCGAAGTCGATGGCCACGAGGCCGCCGACGGAGGAGGCCATCTGGTCCATGAGGCCCGAGGGCTTGCCGAAGTAGACGTTCTCGGCGTACTGGCCGATCTGGGCGATCTCCACGGCGCTCAGCTTATTTTCGAAGAACAGGCCGTTCAGGATGCGGCCGATGAGGACCTCGAAGGCGGCGGAGCTGGAGAGGCCGGAGCCGGGCAGCACCGTGGAGCGGACCGCGGCGTCGAAGCCGTGGAGCACGCAGCCACGGGCAGCAAAGGCCGCGGCGACGCCGCGCACCAGGGCGGCGGTGGTGTTGCACTCATCCTCGCGGACGCAGAGGTCCGCAAGCCCGATCTCCACCGGGGCGTAGCCCTCGGACTGGATGCGGATGACGTTTGTGCCGTTCGGCCGGACCTCGGCGGTCGTGGTAAGATCGACGGCGGCGGCCAGCACGCAGCCGTGCTGGTGGTCCGTGTGGTTGCCGCCGATCTCCGTGCGGCCGGGGGCGGAAAAGTGTCTCAGTTCAGGATTCATGTTGGACCTCCTTCAGGAAGCGGCGCAGCGCCTCCCGTCCTTCTTCGGTGCATTTGTAGACGCCGGCGCAGGCCAGCACCTCGGCGAAGACCTGGCCGATCTCGTCCCGGATGATGGAAGCGGCGTTCTCGGCGCAGAACTCCGGGTGGCGGGGCAGAAACTCCTCGGCCCAGTCCGCGTGCTTGGCAAGGGTCTCGTCCTGCCGCAGGTCGTCGCCGCGCAGCAGCGCGCGCTCCAGCGCGGCCATCTCGCCCTTGAGGCGGCCCGGCAGGATGGCCAGGCCCATGACCTCGATGAGGCCGATGTTTTCCTTTTTGATGTGGTGCAGGTGCTCGTAGGGGTGGTAGAGGCCCATGGGATGCTCCGGCGTGGTCAGATTGTTGCGGAGCACCAGGTCCAGCTCGTAGCGTCCCTCCCGCATCCGGGCGATGGGCGTGATGGTGTTGTGGGGCACACCGTCGGTCTCGGCGAAGATCATGGCCTCCGGGTCCGAGTAGCCGCGCCACTTGGCGAGGATGCGGCCCGCCAGCTCGCAGAGCCGGGCGCGGTCCGGACTGTTCAGGCGCAGCACCGTCATGGGGTAGCGCACGACGCAGCAGTCTACGGTCTCAAAGCCGGGCACGGAGAAGGGGAACTCCGCCTCCGCCTTCTCCATGGGGAAGGTGTGGCGGCCGCCCTGGAAGTGCTCGTGGGCGAGGATGCTGCCGCCCACGATGGGCAGGTCGGCGTTGCTGCCGAGGAAGTAGTGGGGGAACTGGCCCACGAAGGAGAAGAGCTTGTCAAAGACGGCGCGGTCGATGGTCATGGGCACGTGCTCCGTGTTCATGACGATGCAGTGCTCATTGTAGTAGACGTAGGGCGAATACTGGAAACCCCAGGGCTGGCCGTTCACGGTCACGGGCATGACGCGCAGGTTCTCCCGGGCCGGGTGGGACAGCGTCCCTGCGTAGCCGACGTTCTCGGTGCAGAGCAGGCATTTGGGGTAGCCCGAGGCCCTCTGGAGCTTGGCGGCGGCAATGTCCCGGGGGTCCTTCTCGGGCTTCGAGAGGTTGATGGAGATCTCCAGGTCGCCGTATTTCGTATGGCTGACCCAGTGCTCGTCCCGGGCGATGCGGTCCCGGCGGATGTAGTTGCAGTCCTGGCTGAGGCGGTAGAAGTAGTCCGTCGCCGCCTCCGGGGACTCCGAATAGCGGTCGCGGAAGGTCCGGATGACCTCCGAGGGCCGCGGCGTCAGCAGGCCCATGAGCTTCGTGTCGAAGAGGTCCCGGGCTGCGGTGGTGTCCGCGATGAGGCCGGTCTCTGCGGCGTAGTCGCAGAGGGCGTTCAGGCAGGCGGGGAAGTCCAGCGCCGCAGACTCCGGCGCCCAGGCGTCGAGCTTCAGGGCCTCCAGCAGGCCGTTGCGGGCGTAGACCTCGTCCAGCGGATCGAGAAGGCCGCAGCGCTCCGCATAGGAGAGCAGGGAATGAATGGCGCCAAAGGCCGCCTCACGCGTCATAGCCATGGGGATGCTCCTTATGCCAGCGCCACGCGGACGCGATGATGGTCTCGATGTCGGCGTACTTGGGGTCCCAGCCGAGGACGGTGCGGGCCTTCTCGCTGGAGGCCACGAGCTGGGCCGGGTCACCGGCACGGCGCGGGGCCATGCGGCAGGCGATGGGCCGGCCCACCACGCGCTCCGCCGTGTCGATGATCTCGCGGACCGTGAAGCCGACGCCGTTGCCGAGGTTGAAGACGTTGTTCTCGCCGCCGTTCATCAGGTATTCCGCGGCGAGGATGTGGGCGGCAGCCAGGTCTGTCACGTGGACATAGTCGCGGACGCAGGTGCCGTCGCGCGTCGGGTAGTCGTCGCCGAAGATGCTGACGGCCTCGCGGCGGCCGTTGGGGACCTGGAGCACGATGGGGATGAGGTGGGTCTCCGGGTCATGGGCCTCGCCGATCTTACCGGAGAGGTGCGCGCCGCAGGCATTGAAGTAGCGCAGCGCCACAAAATGGATGCCGTGGGCGACGGAGGCCCAGTGGAACATCCGCTCCATGGCGAGTTTCGTGTCGCCGTAGCAGTTGGTGGGATGGGTCGGGGCCGTCTCCGGGATGGGGACGCACTCCGGCTCGCCGTAGGTGGCGGCGGTGGAGGAGAAGACGATGTATTTGACGCCGTGTGCGATCATGCTCGCCAGCATGGTGCGGGTGCCGCCCAGGTTGTTGTCGTAGTACTTGAGGGGGTTTACCATGCTCTCTCCCACCTGGGAATTGGCAGCGAAGTGGATGACGGCGTCGATGTGCTCCGAAGAGAAGACGCGGTCGCAGAAGGCGCGGTCGCGGATGTCGCCCTCGTAGAAGCGGGCCTTGGGATGGACGGCGGCCCGGAAGCCGGTCTCCAGATTGTCGGCCACCACGACGTCGTAGCCGTGGTCGATCAGTTCATAAACGGTGTGGCTGCCGATGTACCCGGCGCCGCCCAGGACCAGAATGGTTTTCATTTCTCAGACTCCTTTGACTTTGAAAAAGGCATACCCTCAGCCTAACCTAAGGGTATGCCCAATGTCTACCCACATTTTGGAACGTGGTTTACTTTTTGGCGAGATATTTCCGCATATCCAGCGAGCAGGCCGCGAGGATGATGCCGCCCTTGATGATGTACTGCATGCTGGGGTCGATGCTCAGCATGGACAGGGCCACGAAGATGATGCGCAGCACGAAGACGCCGAGGACGATGCCGCTGATCTTGCCGGTGCCGCCGACGAAGGAGACGCCGCCGATGACGCAGGCTGCGATGGCGTCGCACTCGTAGTTGAGGCCGGCGG
>CALICR010000203.1 GCA_938049125.1 uncultured Clostridia bacterium | reverse complement strand
CGGTCCGCATCTCGATTCCACCGGCCGCATCAAGGGCAACGCCATCAAGCTGACGCAGTGCTGCGGCGCCTATTGGCGCGGCGACTCCAAGCGCAAGATGCTCCAGAGAATTTACGCCGTCGCCTTCCCGAAGAAGGACGATCTGGACGCCTATCTCGCCCAGCAGGCGGAGGCGCTCAAGCGCGACCACAACAAGCTGGGCCGCGAGATGGAGTTCTTCACCACCGTCGATTACGTCGGTCAGGGTCTGCCCATCCTGCTGCCGAAGGGCGCGCGTGTCGTGCAGCTCCTGCAGCGCTGGGTCGAGGACGTGGAGCAGAAGAAGGGCTATCTGCTGACCAAAACGCCGCTCATGGCAAAGCGTGAGCTTTATAAGATTTCCGGTCACTGGGATCACTATCTGGACGGCATGTTCGTCATCGGCGACCCGCACGATGAATCGAAGGAATGCTTTGCCATGCGTCCCATGACCTGCCCGTTCCAGTATCAGGTCTATCTGAACCGCCAGCGCTCCTACCGCGACCTGCCCATGCGCCTCGGCGAGACCTCCACGCTCTTCCGCAACGAGGACTCCGGCGAGATGCACGGTCTCATCCGCGTGCGCCAGTTCACGATCTCCGAGGGTCATCTGGTTCTGCGTCCCGATCAGCTCGAGGAGGAGTTCAAGGGCTGCCTGGAGCTTGCCAAGTACTTCCTCGGCACCATCGGTCTGCTCGACAAGTGTACGTTCCGCTTCTCCCAGTGGGATCCTGCGAACCCGAACAACAAGTATGAGGGCACTGCGGAGCAGTGGGAGACGGCACAGGCGGCCATGAAGCAGATCCTGGAGGATCTCGACGTTCACTACAGCATCGGCATCGACGAAGCCGCCTTCTATGGCCCGAAGCTGGACATTCAGTACAAGAATGTCTACGGCAAGGAGGATACACTGGTCACCATCCAGATCGATATGCTGCTGGCAGAGCGCTTCGGTATGTACTATATCGACGAGAACGGCGAAAAGAAGCTGCCGTATATCATCCACCGCACCAGCCTCGGCTGCTACGAGCGCACCCTCGCCTACATCATTGAGGAGTTCGCCGGCGCCCTGCCGCTGTGGCTCATGCCGACGCAGGTCAAGGTTCTGCCCATCACCGACCGCAGCCGCGCCTTTGCGGAGGAGGTCGTCAGGAAGCTGGACGAGGCGGGCATCCGCGTCGAGGGCGACTACCGTTCCGAGAAGCTCGGCTACAAGATCCGCGAAGCCCAGAAGGAGAAGACTCCCTATATGCTGGTCGTCGGTGACAAGGAGGCCGAAAACGGCACCGTGTCCGTCCGGACCCGCGCCGGCGGCGACGAGGGCGTCATGTCCGTTGAGGACTTCACTGCCCGCTGCCTGATGGAGATCGCCACGAAGAAGAAGTAAGCAGCTTGAGCCGTCCGGAAAATCGGACGGCTCTCCGCAATCAACCGGAAAGGAGAAATTCCCATGAATGAAGTATTGCAGAATATGATGGCGCGGCGCAGCTGCCGCAGCTTTGAAGCAGCGCAGGTCGCGCCTGCGGCGCTGGATGAGATCCTGAACGCCGGTCTGTACGCTGCCAGCGGCATGGGCAAGCAAAGCCCCGTTCTGGTCGCCGTGCAGGATGCGGAGACCGTCCGGGAGCTGTCCCGCCTCAACGCCGCCGTCATGGGCACGGCGGGCGATCCGTTCTACGGCGCGCCCACGGTGGTCGTGGTACTGGCGGAGGAAAGCGTCCGCACCTGGATCGAGGACGGCAGCCTTGCCATCGGCAACATGATGAACGCGGCGGAATCGCTCGGCGTGGCGTCCTGCTGGATCCACCGCGCCCGCGAGGTTTTCGACAGCGACGCGGGCAAAGCCCTGCTCCGCAAATGGGGCGTTCCGGAAGGCTATCGCGGCGTCGGAAACTGCATTCTCGGCTACCGCAAGGGGGAGAAGCCGGAGGCGGCGCCCCGGAAGGACGGCCGCGTCTACCGCGTCTGAACGGTACAAAACGTCCGGTGAAGGCTCGTTCCTTCACCGGACGTTTTTCTCAGAGAAACAGCTCCGCTTCGGAGAAGCGGGCGGCGCTGCCGCGCAGGATGACGCGGTCACCGGTCATCGAGCAGTAGAGGGTGCCGCCGCGGCGGGAGGCCTGATAGGCGGTCAGGCTGCTGCGGCCGGTCCGCCTGGACCAGTAGGGCACGATGTGGCAGTGGCCGGAGCCGCAGACCGGGTCCTCGGCGACGGCCAGCTTCGGTGCAAAGCTGCGGGAGACGCAGTCGTAGTCCCGGCCCGGGGCCGTCACGTGGGTCAGCAGGCCGGGCAGCGCCAGAAGCGCCTCCTGGTCCGGTGTGAGCGTGCGGACTGCGGTCTCGTCCGGGAGGACGCAGAGCAGGTCCCGGCCTATCCAGGCCTCCAGCGGCTGGGCGCCCAGCGCGGCGGTCATCTCCGGCGTCACGGGGACCTGCGTGAGGTCGTAGGCGGGGAAGTCCATCTCATAGAGCCCGTCCCGGCGCGTCACGGTCAGCGGGCCGCTCAGCGTCGAAAAGGTGACGGCGGGCAGCTCCTTCTCGTAGTCCGAGAGGACCACGGATGCGGTGGCCAGCGTGGCATGGCCGCAGAGGTCGATCTCGCCGCCGGGAGTAAACCAGCGGAGGCGATAGCCCTCCGGCTCCTTCACGGTGAAGGCCGTCTCCGAGAGGTTGTTTTCCAGCGCGATCTTCTGCATAGTCTCCTCCGGGAGCCACCGGGGCAGGACGCACACGGCGGCGGGATTGCCGGAAAAGACGCGGTCGGTAAAGGCATCGACGACATACTGTTTCATTTCAGCGCACCTCATTTTGATAAAAGACCGGAACGCCCGGGCCGCAGAGGCGGTCCGGGCAGAGAATTCGATGTTCCGTCAGCTCCGGCGGAAGCGGGCGAGGAAGTCGCGGGTCTCCTGGCGCTGGGGGTGGTCGAAGACCTCCTCGGGGGTGCCGGATTCGCAGATGACGCCGCGGTTCATGTAGACGACGCGGCTGCTGACGTCCCGGGCGAAGGCCATCTCGTGGGTGACCACCAGCATGGTCATGCCCTTCCGGGCAAGCTGCTGCATGACCTCCAGGACCTCGCCCACCATCTCCGGGTCCAGGGCCGAGGTCGGCTCATCGAAGAGCAGGACCTCCGGGTCCATGGCGAGGGCGCGGGCAATGGCGACACGCTGCTTTTGGCCGCCGGAGATCTGACGGGGCCGGGCGTTGACGTAGGGAGCCATGCCCACCTGCTCGAGGTAGTGGAGCGCGTGGGTCCGGGCCTCCTCGGCGCTGCGCTTCAGTACGCGGCGCTGGCCCACCATGCAGTTTTCCAGCACGGTCATGTTGTTGAACAGGTTGAAGGACTGAAATACCATACCGACGTGGGCGCGGTAGGCCGGGGCCTTGACGCTGTGCCCGGCGACGTTCTGACCATGGTAGAGAATTTCGCCGGAGGTGGGCGTCTCCAGCAGGTTGATGCAGCGCAGCAGCGTGGACTTGCCGGAGCCGGAAGCGCCGAGGATGGACGTGACGTCGCCCTGCTCGACGGTGAAGTCGATGTCCCGCAGGACCTCGTTCTGCCCGAAGGTCTTGGAAAGATGCCGGATCTCCAGAATGCTCATATCAGTTCCACCTCTCAGATTCCAGGTTGCGTTCGTTCGTCTCCTCCGGAGAGCCGGGGTGCCGGTAGGTCCCGGCGGTCATGGTCAGTGGGTCTGTCTGGACCAGCTCGTAGCTGTCCGCGCCGTCCATCCGCTTCTCGATGAGCCGCAGCAGCAGCGAGGCCGCCAGCGTCATGCAGAGGTAGCCCGCCATCTCAATGGCGGCGGAGGGGAAGTAGAGGTAGTTGACGCCGACGATATAGCGGTGTTGGGCGAAGAACTCCACGAAGCCGATGACGAACATGACCGAGGTGTCCTTGATGTTGATGATGAAGTTGTTGCCGATCTGGGGGATGATGTTGCGGATGGCCTGGGGCAGGATGACGCTGGTCATGGTCTGGAAGTGGGTCATGCCGATGGCCTTCGCACCCTCGGTCTGGCCCGGGTCGATGGAGATGATGCCGCCGCGGACCGACTCGGCCATGTAGGCGCCGGTGTTGATGGACACCACCAGCAGCGCGCAGAGCCACATGCCTCCGTTGCCCTTGAAGGGGTTCGAGCCGGCGAAGTAGGGGATGCCGTAGTAGATGAAGACGGCCTGGAGCACCATGGGGGTGCCGCGGAAAATTTCAACGTAGATGCGGACCAGGACCCGGATGAGCTTCAGCACGAAGCGCTTAAGGGCGTGGTCGCGCCGGGAATAGGGGATCGTGTTCAGAATGCCGCAGATCAGGCCGATGAGGCAGCCGATGAGCGTGGCGGCGGTGGCGAGCAGCAGGGTGTTGCCGATACCGGAGAGATATCTGGGCCAGAAATTGGTCCAAAGCTTGGCGATGTCGCTGCCGAGAGAAATCAGCCGGTCCATAGGGGCTCCTTTCCAAGATGGTCGGTAGAAGAGATCGGAAGAGCACACGTCTGAACTC
>CALICR010000202.1 GCA_938049125.1 uncultured Clostridia bacterium | reverse complement strand
GCGTCGGCAAGACGGCCATCGCCGAGGGCCTGGCCCAGCGCATTGTCGCCGGGACCGTGCCCCAGAAGCTCCGGGACAAGGAAATCTACCTCCTCGATATGACGGCCATGGTGGCCGGGACCCAGTTCCGCGGCCAGTTTGAGAGCCGTATGAAGAGCCTCATCGCCGAGATCAAGAAGCTGGGCAACGTGATCCTTGTCATCGACGAGGTCCACAACCTTGTGGGCGCGGGCGACGCCGAGGGCTCTATGAACGCGGCGAATATCCTGAAGCCCGCCCTCTCCCGGGGCGAGGTCCAGGTCATCGGCGCGACGACCTTCAAGGAGTACCGCAAGTATATCGAAAAGGACAGCGCTCTGGAGCGCCGATTCCAGCCCGTGACGGTCAACGAGCCGTCCGTGGAGGAGGCCGTGGCCATCCTGCGGGGCATCGCCCACTACTACGAGCAGTTCCACGGCGTGGAGATCTCGCCGGAGATCGCCCGGGAGACGGTCATCCTCTCGGAGCGCTATATCACGGACCGCTTCCTGCCGGACAAGGCCATCGACCTCCTGGACGAGGCCTGCTCCGACGTGAATCTCCACAGCAAAACCATCAACGAGCTGGCCGCCCGGGAAAAGGACAAGGCGGACATCCAGCTGGAGCTGGGAATGCTGGAGGAGCGCACCGATGCGCCGGACTATGAGCGCATCGCCAAGCTGCGCAGCCAGAGCCTCCAGCTCGACCGGGAGATCGCCGGCCTGCGGGCGGAGCCGAGGCCGAAGCTGACCATTGAGAACCTGGCCCGCATCATCGAGCTTTGGACGAAGATCCCGGCCAGCAAGGTCAAGGCCCAGGAGTACGACCAGCTCCGGAAGCTGGAGGAGCGCCTGAAGGCCCGCATCGTGGGCCAGGACGAGGCCATCTCCGCCGTGGCCCGGGCCATCCGGCGCAGCCGCGTCGGCATCGCCGTCAAGCGCCACCCCGTGTCCTTCATCTTCGTCGGCCCCACCGGCGTCGGCAAGACGGAGCTGGTGAAATGCCTTGCCGACGACCTCTTCGACTCCACGGAGTCGCTGGTCCGGCTGGATATGTCCGAGTACATGGAGAAGCATTCGGTCTCCAAGCTCATCGGGTCGCCCCCGGGCTACGTCGGCTATGACGAGGCGGGGCAGCTGACGGAGAAGATCCGCCGCAAGCCCTATTCGGTCATCCTCTTCGACGAGTTGGAGAAGGCCCACCCGGACGTGCTGAACATCCTGCTTCAGATCCTGGACGACGGCCGCATCACCGATGCCCAGGGCCGCACCGTCAACTTTGAGAACACCGTCATCATCATGACGTCCAACGCAGGGTCCGATCGGAAGGACGGCTCCGTCGGCTTCGGCCGGACCCTCAGCGAGCAGTCCAAGGATAAGGCCATGAAGGCTCTGGGCGAGTTCCTGCGGCCCGAGTTCCTGAACCGTGTGGACGAGATCATCTGCTTCAACCGCCTCTCCGAGGAGAGCTTCCGACGCATCGCCGCCATCATGCTGGGCGACCTCCGGAAGGTGCTTGAGGAGCGCGGCGTCGGCCTCAGCTGGGATGATTCCGTGCTGGATGTGCTGACGAAGAAGTCCTACTCCGTCACCTACGGCGCGCGGAACCTGCGCAGGACCATTCAGCGCGAGATCGAGGACCCCATCGCGGAACAGCTCATTGACACCTTCGAGCACCCGGTCACGAAGCTCCGCCTCACCGGCGAGGGCGAGACCGTGCAGCTCCTGGCCCTCTGATCGTGCCCAATACAGCAAATGCCCCGGCAGTCCTGAGACTGCCGGGGCTGTTTCTGCATAGGGGGTGGACGGCCCGGATGCGCCGGGCCGCCCGTTTGGAAAAGAGAGAATCTCTGGAACGGTCAGGCCTTGTCCTTCATGTACTGCGGATTTCTGGCGAACCAGGTGTCGATGATCCGGTAGGGGGACTTCGGCGTCAGGAGGCTGACCACCACGGTCAGGACCAGGGAGACGATGACGCCGATGACGATGGGCTCCATGCCCATTTTCCAGTTGACGATGCCCATGCCGTTGAGCAGGTAGGTGGCGAGGCCGCCGACCATACCGGCGAGCGCACCCCATTCGTTGGCCCGCATCCAGTAGAGGCCCAGCATCAGGGGGATGTAGAAGGCGGAGACCATGCCGCCGACGGCGTAGATGACGACGTTCTGGAGGTTGTCCGGGGGCGTCAGGGACAGGACGAAGATGACCAGCGTGATGACGATGGTGGAAACGGTGGTCAGGCTCTTCATGGTCTTGGGCGAGGCATCGGGCTTGATGACGGACTGGTAGAGGTCCTTCACGACAGCGGCGCTCATGACGATGACCATGGTACCGACGGTGGACTGGAGGGCGCCGACGACGCCGGCAAGGGTCAGACCGGCGACCCAGTGGGGCAGGGCAGCCACGGCCAGGGTGGGCAGCGCGTAGTCCGAGACCGCCAGGTCCGGGAATGCATTGCGGATGGTACCGGCCAGCAGCGAGAGGCTCAGGCTCCACACGGCGACGAGGACGACGCCGATTTTGATGGCGGTGTTCATCTTGCGGGTGCTGTTGTAGGACATGCAGCCAATGACGGCGTGGGGATAGCCGGGGTTGAAGAAGCCGAAGGTCAGGAAGTAGCTCAGGACCATCAGGGGGCTGTAGAGCGCCTTGCCGGAGACGAGATCCGGGTTCAGCTCCGCCAGGTTGCGGAACGCCTGCTCGCCGCCGCAGTAGCCGAAGCCGAGGAAGAGGAGCAGGAAGCAGGCAAGCGTCATGACGCAGCCCTGAATGACGGTGGCCGCTGCGACGCCCTGGAGGCCGCTGAAGGCGGCGAGGACCATGACGACCACGGTGAAGGCCAACAGGCCGACCCAGTAGGGGATGCCGGTCATGACCTCGAAGAGGCGGCCGCCGCCGATGAACTGGGACGCGGTGTAGTAGCCGACGAAGACGAGCAGGACCAGCGAGGAGATGACGGCGAGGAGCTTATTGTTGTTGTACCGGTCGAAGAGCAGGCCCACGAAGGACGAGACCTTGGAGCGGCGGGAGACGATGGCGACCTTTTTGCCGATGACACCAAGGACCATGAGATTCATGAGCATCTGGCCGGGGACGACGGCTGCCCAGGAGAGGCCGCCGCTGTAAATCTTACCGGGGGAGCCAACGAAGGTGCCGGCCGAGCAGATGCCGGCTGCGACCATCATGGCCACGAGCAGCGCGCCCATGGCGCGGCCGCCGGTATAGAAGTTGTCCGTAAATTCACCCTTCTGCTTGTCGAGCTTTTTCTTGTAGAGCCAGCCGACCACGAGCAGGGCCGCGGTGTAGAGGACAAAGACGATGATTACAACGAGTTTGGTCGATGTAGAGACTACCACGGGAATTCCTCCTATTCAGTCACAGCGTTTCGCTTATTTCTTCTTTTCTTCGACGTCGCCGACGGACTCCAGGCTCATGTGGGTGAAGAACTTGTCGAGGATCAGGGCGACGACTACGGCCGTCGCGGCGCAGACCACGAACACCCAGAAGTACCAGGCGGGCATCCCGAGGATGTAATTGAACTGCCGGGGGTCTCCGTCGCCCACGACAAAGATCACGAACAGCATGACGGCAGCAAAGACGATGAAGATGCCGAAGCTGATGAGTAATTCACGGAGACAGATTTTGAAGCGGGGGTCTACCTCGATGTCGGTTTTGAGATCATAGTCTCTGCTCTCAGGATCGATGCGTTTCTTTTCAGCTTCCATTTGGTGGATCCCTCCTATTTTTCTTCCAAAATTTCGATCATGGTTTTCTCGGTGCCGACCATGCCCGGGGAGGCGATGCGGCCCATGTTGCGCATGGTGGCTTCGGGGGTCGCGGCGCAGATGCCGTGGACAGGGGCTACGGCGATGCCGCGCAGGGCCAGGGAGACGGCCCGGAAGGCCGCGTCCACGGCGACGATGCCCTTCATGGTGCAGCCCTCGTTGCCGCCGTCGCAGATCATGCCGGTGATGCTGGCCGCCAGATTGCGGATGACGCGCTCCAGCGTACCGAGGTCGCCGCCCCGCAGCAGGGCGAGGCCGCAGGCCATGCCGGTTCCGGCGGCGATGGCACAGCCGCAGAAGGCGGAGAGCTTGCCGGAATACTCCTTGATGTACATACAGACGAGGGCGCTCAGCGCCGTGGCCCGGAGCAGCGCCTCGTCGGAATGCCCCTCCACCTTTGACGCCGCGTAGAGCGGCAGGGTGGCGATGATCCCGTGGGCGCCGGAGCCGGTCACGCTCATGGCGGGACGGCTGAGGCCGAGCACCCGGGCCTCGATGGCCCCGTTGCAGAGCAGCGAGGCGGTCTTCTGTGCATCGTCGGAGAAGACGTTTCCGCCGTTTTCCGCCAGCAGGCCGGGCAGGAACGTGAGCCGGTCGCTGCCGCGCCCCTCCTCAAAGAGGGCGAGGTTGACGCGGAAGGCCTCGTGGAGGAAGGACAGCTCCTCCGGGTCCACGGTCTCCGCATAGCGCAGCAGGTCCGCGAGGGCATAGCGGTGAATTTCAGCGCTGTCCTCATCCTCGGCAGTCTCCGCCGCCGGGCGGTCCAGCAGGGTCTCTCCGTTCACCTCGACCCTCGTGATGCCGGTGTGGCTGTCCCGGATGGTGACGGCGGCGGTGCCGCCCCCGGCGGAGACCACGGCGCGGATGTAGATCCGGCTCGTGATCTCGCCGACGCGGACCGTGACCTTCCCGGCCTCCACCAGCGCGGCGGCGGCCGCATTGTCCGCAGGGGTGATATGGCGGAGCGCCTCCAGCTCCAGGGCGGCGTCCCCGGCGAGCGCGCCCAGCGCGGCGGCGTAGGCTGCGCCGAACTGCCGGGAATTGGGAATGCCGCAGGTAAAGGCGTTCTTGTACATGCCGCTGTTCATGGTCACGGAGACCGACGCAAGCGGGCCTGTCAGATAGGAGCGGGCCTTGGCCGCCGCAAAGGCGATGGCGCCCGGCTCCGTCACGCCGAGTGCGGGCTTCATGTCCGCCCGGATGAGCTTGGTCAGTGGATGCATGGTCATGCGCTCCTTTTTGGGTAAAATTCTGCCGTTAGTTCTGGTTGCGCAGCACGCGGCCCACGCAGATGTTGCGGAATTCACCGTCATCCACGGCAATCTGGCCGTTAATGAGCACGTAGTCGATGCCGTCGGCCAGGGCGTTGTAGGCCGCATAGTCGGCGTTGTCGTGGAGCTTTGCTACGTCGAGGACGAGCACATCGGCCTTCATGTTCTCAGCGATGATGCCGCGATCCTTGAGGCCAATCTTCTTTGCGGGCATGCCGGTCATCTTGTGGATGGCCTGCTGGAGGGAGAGCAGGTACTCCTGCTTGACGTACTTCTCCAGTACGCGGACAAAGGCAGCGGTATACCGGGGATGGTACGGCCCGAGACCCGGGAAGCCGTCGGTGCAGACGATGGAATAGGGATCCTGGAGAATGCGGGAGATGTCCTCCTCATCCATGGTGAAGACGATCATCATGACGTTGTTGTCGCTGTTCTTGATGATGTCCAAGGCCATTTCGTAGGGATCAGTCTGGTTCTCCTCAGCAATCTGCTGCACGGTCTTCCCCTCGTAGGCCTTGACGCTGCACTCGTTGATGAGCACCCGGTCCCAGGAGCCGGCGTACTGGAAGAAGTTCTCGTAGGTGGGGTTCTCGTTCCTGACGTCCGCGATGATCTTCGCCCGGGTCTCGGGGTCGGAGCAGCGGGCGACCAGCTTATCGACGCCGCCCTCGAGGGCCCAGGGAGGCAGGCAGGCGCTGAACTGGGTGCTGGCGGCATTGTAGGGGTAGACATCGCAGTTAATGTTCAGGCCGCGGGCGTTGGCCTCGTGGATGAGGCGCAGGGTCTCCTTCGGCTTGCCCTTGTTCTTGATGCCCTGGGCCTTGTGGTGGGAAATCTCCACGCTGACTCCGGTTTTGTCAGCCAGGTCGATAATCTCCTGGACGGCCTCGACGAGTTCGCTGCTCTCACTGCGCATATGGGAGGTGTAGATACCGCCGTGAGCCTGGACCACCCGGGCCAGGTGGAGCATCTCGTCCTGATTGGCGAAGACGCCGGGGGGATAGATGAGTCCGGAGGAGAGGCCGAAGGCGCCCTGCTCCATGCTCTCAGCCAACAGGTTGTCCATGGTCTCCATCTCCTCCGCCGTCAATGGGCGGGCGTCGAAGCCGGAGACGGCGATGCGGAGGGTGCCGTGACCCACGAGGCCAGCGGTGTTCAGCATCGGGTGGTTGGCCTCAACCTGGTCGAGGTACTCGCCGTAGGACGTCCAGTTGTAGGGGACCGGGACATTCGAATAGAAGGGGTTGCAGTATTTGCTCAGCAGCTCCAGGTTCTTGGGGTTGACGGGGGCGGCGGAGATGCCGCAGTTGCCGATCAGCTCCGTGGTGAAGCCCTGGCGCAGGCGCAGAGGGTTCTTCTCTGCATGGAAGACGATGGCGTCAGAGTGGCAGTGGATGTCGATGAAGCCGGGGGTGACGATCTTTCCGGCGGCGTCGATGACGCGGGCCGCAGGCTCGTCGATGGTCCCGATCTTCACAATCTCGTCGCCGACGATGGCGACGTCCGCGCGGTAGGGGGCGTTGTTGGCGCCGTCGATGATGGTGCCGTTCCGAATCAAAATGTCGTACATACGGTGACCTCCAAATCTGATGTCATGTTCCGGCGCGTCCGGTTTGCCGGAGGCGGGACGTCTCCCGGGTCGGGGAAGGCGGAGCGCCGTGCGGGCGGGGATCCACAGCGGGGGGCAGCGCGCGCAGCAAGCCGTGCGGCGCGGCTGCGTGCAGAGGAGAAAACCGGTTTCAGAGTACAGCAGCGGGGGAATTTCTGCGGGGGATCAACAAAAAACGAATCTGCGCGCTTGCATTCCTATGCAATCTGTACTAAAATTAGGATAGCATAAAAAGTTGAAACGTGGTAATTGAAAAAGCGGGTATGGGATATCTGAAAAACGCATAACAGGCGTTTTGCCGGGTGCTTGCGCTTTACAGAAACCGTGACACAACGAATTCAAACTGGATTTTTGGGAATTGTGCTGGATTCAAATTAGCGGTTTTTGTGAGAAATGCGGAAGAAATCTTGGGGAAGGCGCGGATATCGTTTGTCAGAATAGTGGATATAGAAAAAATGCATAACCGGACGATAAAACCGGCCCGGACCGTGAAAGGGAGGAGAAAACGCCATGAATATGAACCACATTCGCTATGCACTGGAGGTCAGCCGCTGCGGCTCCATCAACCGTGCGGCCAAGCGGCTCTATGTCTCGCAGTCCTCGCTGAGCCGCGGCATCAAGGAGCTGGAGGCAGAGACCGGTATCCAGATCTTTTCCCGCTCCAGCACCGGCATCGAGACGACCCACCAGGGCGAGGAATTCCTCAAGCACGCCGCCAAGCTGGAGGTCCAGTATCAGCACCTGGAGGAGATGTACTTCTCGGGCTACAAGCCGGATGTCTTCCATCTCAGCGTGGCCTCCGTCCGCTTCGCCATGGCGAACCGCGCCATGCTCAACCTCTACGACCGCCATAAGGACAACGAGTTCCAGAACATCTGCTTTGTCGAGGTCTCCCAGGAGGAGGTCATTGAGCACGTCTACGACGGTCTGTTCAGCCTTGGCATCATCATCGCTTCCAGCGATAAGCGGGACTATTGGCGATCCGCGGCCAAGAGCCGGGAGCTGAACTTCTCCGTCCTCGCCACGCAGCAGCCCTATATCTTCATGGGGGCCCAGAATCCGGTGGCCCAGGGGGACGCGGTGCGCGTCGAGCAGCTTATTCGCCTGCCCCATGCCACTATGGCCCAGAGCGATGTATCGCCGCTCCTCTACTGCTCCGGCATCAACAACTACGACTACCGCACCGTGGCGAAGCGCATCCTGGTTGACGACCGGGCCGGACTCTATGACCTGCTCCGGGCCACGGATGCCTACTACATCGGCCTGAACCTCGGGGTCACCTCCTCCTGCACACAGGGCATCCGGTTCCTTCCCCTCAGCGACGCAGACGTGAAGCTTGACTGTGCACTGATTTACATGAAGCAGCACCGGCTCACGGCCATTGAGGAGGAATACATCGAGGAGATGAAGCGATTGCTCGGCGAGACCTGAAAAACCGCCGCCGTATCAGCATACGGCGGCGGTTTTTTCAGCCCTCCGGCATTCCGCCGGGCCGGACGGTGACGAGCAGGGAGGCAAGGACCAGGACGCCGCCGAGCACGATGCTGAGGGTAACCGGCTCCGAGAGCAGGACCGCCGAGGCCAGCACCGTGACCACCGGCTCCAGCGTGGAGACCAGGGAGGCGACGGTGGGGCCGGTCCGGGCCATGCCGGTGAAGAAGCACCAGATGGCCAGCACCGTGGACACCAAGGCGATGAGCAGGGCGGCGAGGATGCCGCTGGGCTGCGCAGGCGGCGTAAAGCCCAGGAAGAGGTTCATACCCCCAAAGACCAGGGCGGCGCCCAGCATGATGAAGGCCGAGGACTGGACGCCCATGTCCGCCCGGACGACCCGGGAGGAGATCAGGATATAGACCGTATAGAAGAGCGCTGCACCGACGGCCAGCAGGATGCCGGGAAGGCTTGCCTCAAATTCGGACCAGATGACGAGAAAGGCCCCCGCCAGCGCCAACACGAGGGAGATGAGCTTCTTTGCCGTGATCCGTTCGTGGAACGCCAGGGCGGAGCCGAGCATCACCAGCGCCGGATAAGTGTAAAGCAGGAGGGAAACCAGACTGGAGGAGGCGTAGTTCAGCGCAAGACAGTAGCAGAAGGACTGGCCTACATACCCGATTCCGCCGAGAAGAAGAAAGGCAAGAATCTCTTTTTTCGACGGCATGGGTAGCCGCCTCGCAAAGAACAGGGCGAACATCAGCACCGCTGCCACGGAAAAGCGGAGGAACAGCAGCGTGTGGGTGCTGATCCCCGCGGCGTAGGCCACCTTGGCGAAGATGGGCATGAGGCCGAAGGAGACGGCAGACACGGCGACGAGGAACACGCCGCCGAGGCTGTGCGGGGCACGGGTTTTCATGACGCGGCACCTCCGAATCATATTGATATGATATAAAGTATAGCTGAACCGGCGAAAAATGTCCATGGGATGCGGCGCGCCCGGTCCGGAAGTTTCCGGCCCGGGCGCGGGGAATCTATACGGGCCTGCGCGCCCGCCGGGGGCGGAGCACCAGCAGCACGACGACCGTGCCGAAGGCGCAGAGCAGGAAGGCAGTGAAGTTCATGACGCGGACCGGGAAGGCATCCAGCAGGAGGCCGCCCAGATAGGCGCCGAGGCTGCATCCCAGCGTGAAGATGGCCACGCAGAGGGACTGCCCCTTGACAGCGTCCCGGGGGCCGATCTCATCGTCGGCAAAGTGGACGATGGACGGGGCGTAGAAGCCGTAGGTCACGGCCTGGAGCGCCTGGGCCGCGTACATGAAGGGCACGTTCGGCGCGAGGTAGAAGAGGAAGGCCTTTCCCGTGAAGCACAGCGCCGTCACGCAGAGCCAGGCTCTGCTGGAGAGCCTCCGGCGGAAGCGCTCGTAGGAGAAGACGACAAGGAACTCGGCGATGTTGGCGATGAGCAGGGCGACGCCCACGTTGCCGCTGTCGCCGCCGATGGCCTCCATCATGTTGACGAGATAGGTCTCCGTCATGGTGTGGAAGGCGGCGATGAAGAAGAAGCCGGTCATGACCAGCATATAGCGCGGGTAGCGGCGGACAAACTGGGGCAGGGAGCAGGCACCGCTGCGGTCCGTCGAGGTGTCTGCGCCGCCCGGCTCCATAGCGGGCAGGGTGTAGAGACAGCCGAGGAACCCGGCAACGCAGAGCGCCGAGATGACGAGCAGGCTGTCCACGCCCCAGCCAATGGCAGCGTAGCCCATTACGAGAGAGGCAATGCCGAAGGACAGGGACCCGGCGGAGCGGCTGATGCCGAAATCCAGGGGGATGCCGCGGCGGAAGCAGTAGGAGGCGATGGAATTGAGCAGCGGCTCAATGAGCCGGGCCAGCACCATCGCCGCGAAGAACACGGCGAGCAGGACCCCGCCCCTCGGCCGGAGCAGCACCAGCACGCCCAGCGCCGCGAGCAGCGACGCTGCGAGCACCGTCAGGAACACCCGGAGGGACCAGCGGCGGCTCCGGTCCGCCGCTGAGGCCAGAACGGGCTGGACGAAGGCCGGGAAGATGGTGGCCAGCGAGAGCACCGTGCCCACCTGGACGGAGGAAAAGCCCTTGCGCTGGAGGTAGAGGGCGGGGAAGGTGACGAGAGGGCAGAGCGCTGCCCAGAAGCAGGCGTGGGTGCCCGCATAGCGCGCCGTCATGGCGGAGGGTCTCATCCTGGGTTCCTTCCTTTCCGGAGTTCGAATGCAAAAAAGCAGGCCCGAGGCCTGCTTTCTTGTGTGAACCGATTTCAGATGGCGCGCTCAACCTTACCGGAACGCAGGCATCTTGTACAGACGTAAACATGGCGCGGAGTACCGTCAACAACTGCTTTCACGCGTTTCACATTGGGCTTCCAGGTTCTGTTGGAGCGTCTGTGGGAATGGGAGACCTTAATGCCGAAGGTAACGCCCTTTCCGCAAAAATCGCACTTTGCCATTTGCTGCACCTCCTCGCCATAAGAAAATGAACAATCCAAATTAGATCGCGGTATCTTTCCTAAGACACCGACAAACATCATAGCAAACTCCGGCCGAAATTTCAAGAGGGAATTTCAATTTTTTTGAAATATTTTGCGTTGATAAATGGCGGCCCGTGCCATATAATGTGGTTATGGGAGGCGAGGCGGCCGAAGGAGGCCCGCGCCGGACCAATCGCTTCGTAAGGAGAATGCCATGATCTCGACCTACAGTGTGCCGCTGCACCGGCTGGCGGACGAATTTGAGCTTCAGCCGGTCTATCTTTCGACCGACTATGAGAAGATCCGCGTCGCCGTGGACGACATCAGCCGCCCGGGCCTTCAGATCGCCGGCTTCTTCGACCACTTTGAGCCCATGCGGCTCCAGGTACTCGGCACCGTGGAGAGCACCTACCTCCACAAGCTGACCGCCACGGAGCGGAACATCATCTTTGAGCGCTTTTTCGCCTACCGCATCCCGGCGCTCATCATCTGCCGGAACCTCGACATCGAGCCGGAGTGTCTGGAGATGGCCATGCGCTACGACGTCTCCGTGCTGCGCAGCAGCGAGCCGACGTCGTCCCTCGTGTCCAGCATGATCGCTATGCTGCGCCAGGAGCTGGCTCCCCGCGTCACGCGCCACGGCGTGCTCGTGGACGTCTACGGCGAGGGCATCCTGCTCTGCGGCGAGAGCGGCATCGGCAAGTCCGAGGCGGCCATCGAGCTGGTCAAGCGCGGCCACCGCCTCATCGCCGACGACGCCGTGGAGATCCGCAAGGTGACGAACACGTCCCTGAGCGGCTCTGCGCCGGAGATGATCCGGCACTACATCGAGCTGCGCGGCATCGGCGTCATCAACGTGGCCAAGCTCTTCGGCATGGGCGCGGTGCGGGACAACGCCGCCATCGATATGATCATCAACATCGTGCCCTGGACCCAGGGCGCGAACTATGACCGCCTGGGCCTGGAGAGCCAGTATACGGACCTTCTGGGCGTCAAGATCCCGTCCATCACGGTGCCGGTGACGCCGGGCCGGAACCTCGCGGTCATCATCGAGGTGGCGGCCATGAACAACCGCCAGAAGAAAATGGGCTACAACGCCGCGGAGGAGTTTGCCGAGCAGCTCAACCGCCATTTTGATACGGAGGCCGCGCGCCGGGGGTGACGCGGCGGAGCCGAGAGGCCGGTCCCGGAGCTGCCGCGGCCGGCCTCTCGCCGTCCCGTCCGCTCTTGCCAAGAACGGACCAATCTGCTATAATGAAAGGAACGAATCACCCGGAGGTGTTTATGAGCAAGATCACGGAATTGACCGGAGAACTCCGGGAAAAGCTGCCCGGTTTGGAGATAAAAGCGGGGGAGCCCATGGCTGCCCATACGTCGTTCCGCATCGGCGGACCCAGCGCGCTGATGCTGCTGCCCGCCTCGGCGGAGGAGCTGACGGAGGTACTCCGGCTGCTCCACGCCCGGGGCGTCCGGCCCCTGCTCCTCGGCGCGGGGACGAACGTGCTGGCTCCGGACGAGGGCCTGCCCGGCGTCACGGTGCTGACCCGGGGCGTCTCCGCCATCGAGCAGACCGGCCCGGACACGGTCGCGGCCTGCTGCGGCGCGCTGCTGTCGCGGCTGGCGGTCTTTGCCCAGGAGCGGGGCCTTGCGGGCCTTGAATTCGCCCACGGCATCCCGGGCACCGTCGGCGGCGGCGTGTTCATGAACGCCGGGGCCTACGGCGGAGAAATTCGTCAGGTGGCCGTCCGCACCACGGTCATCCTGCCGGACGGCGCCTTAAAGGACTACGCGGGCGAGGAACAGGGCTTCCGCTACCGCGGCAGCGCCTTCCAGGCGGCTAAGGGCACCGTGCTTCGCACGGAATTCCGCCTGACGCCCGGCGACCCGGCGGAGATCCGGGCGCGGATGCAGGACCTGGCCCAGCGCCGCCGGAGCAAGCAGCCGCTGGAGCTGCCCTCGGCCGGCTCCGCCTTCAAGCGGCCCGAGGGCCACTATGCCGGGGCGCTCATTGAGGCGGCGGGGCTGAAGGGCTTCCGCATCGGCGGGGCCGCGGTGTCGGAGAAGCACGCGGGCTTCGTCGTCAACCTGGGCGGTGCCACGGCAGCGGATGTCCGGGCGCTCCTTGCGGCGGTACAGCAGCGGGTATTCGAGCAGAGCGGCGTGATGCTGGAGCCGGAGATCCGGCTCCTCTGAGGAGGACGCGATGGAATTTGTCATTATTTCCGGCCTGTCCGGTGCGGGCAAGAGCAACGCCAGCCGGACGTTGGAGGATATGGGCTTTTACTGCGTGGACAATCTGCCCGTGGACCTGATCCCGCAGTTTGCGGAGCTGTGCCTCGCCACCAAGGGGCGCTATGAGAAGGTGGCCCTGGTGACGGACGTCCGCGGCAGTCTGACCTTTGACGGGCTGTTCCGGGCGCTGGAGAAGCTGGACGCCATGAAGTGCATCTACACCATTATGTTTTTCGAGGCCTCTACGGAGGCGCTCATCAAGCGCTTCAAGGAGACCCGGCGGATGCACCCGCTGATGCGGGACGGCTCCACGCTGATGCAGGCCGTGGAGCGGGAGCGGAAGCTGCTGGAGCCGGTGCGCAACCGCGCCGCCTACATCTTTGACACCTCCATGATGACGGCGGCCAAGATGCGCGGCGAGCTGATCCGCCTCTTCGCGGGCAATGCCCGGGAGCACAGCATGGCCGTGGACGTCATCTCCTTCGGCTTCAAGTACGGCCTGCCCCTGGACGCGGACCTGGTGTTTGACACCCGGTTCCTGCCGAACCCCTATTACATCGCGGAGCTGAAGCAGAAGACGGGCCTGGACCCGGACGTGCGGGACTTCGTCTTTTCCTACCAGCAGACCCAGGACTATGTCCAGCGCATCGAGGAGCTGCTGGCCTTCTCGCTGCCGCTCCATCTGGAGGAGGGCAAGACCAGCCTGACCGTGGCCGTGGGCTGTACCGGCGGACGCCACCGCTCCGTGGCCATCGCCCGGGAGCTGGGCGAGTTCATCACGCGGCAGGGCTTCGCCACCGTCGTGAGCCACCGGGACCTGGGGAGAGGCTGAGCCATGGCAAAGATCATCGGCGCACAGCCGCTCTATGGGTATGAGGACGGGACCCAGGTCTAC
>CALICR010000201.1 GCA_938049125.1 uncultured Clostridia bacterium | reverse complement strand
AGCAGCAGCGCCTCCTCGATCTGCTTCCCCACGGGGATGATCGGATTCAGGCTCGTCATCGGATCCTGAAAAATCATGGAGACCTTGTTGCCCTGGATTGCGCGCATCTCCGCCTTCGTCGCGTTCCGGATGTCCATGCCCTCCAGGCAGATCTCTCCGCCCGTGATGTGCCCCGTGCGCTCCGGCAGGAGGCGCAGGATGCTCAGCGCCGTCGTGGTCTTCCCTGCACCGGTCTCGCCCACCAGACCCAGAGTCTCCCCCTTTGCGACCGAGAGATCCACGCCGTTGACGGCGTAGACCGTGCCTTCCTCCGTCTGATACGTCACCCGCAGGTCCTTCACGCGCAGCAGTAATTCTTCCATATGGCACCCCCTTAATTCTTCAGCTTGGGATCCAGCGCATCGCGCAGGCCGTCGCCGATCAGGTTGATAGAGAGGACCGTGAGCGCAATGGCCGCGCCCGGGATCATGACCAGGAACGGGTAATCCCGCATATTGGCCTTGGCCTCCGCCAGCATGGTGCCCCATTCCGGCTGCGGCGAGGGCACACCCAGTCCGATGAAGCCCAATGCCGCAACGGACAGCAGCACATTGGCCAGGTTCAGTGTCGTCTGAACGATGATGGGGCCGATGGCGTTGGGCAGGATGTGACTGCGGATGATCCCGTTGTTCCGGGTCCCGTAGGCACGGGCCGCCTCGATGTAGTCCGCGCCCTTCAATTGCAGGACCGTGGAACGGACGACCCGGATGAAGGGCGGGACCATGGACACCGCCAGCGCCACAATGAGATTGTTCACACTGGCCCCGAGGGCCGCAACCACCGTGACCGCCATGAGCGTAGCGGGCACCGCCAAAAACACGTCCACGATCCGCATCACAACGGTGTCCAGCACTCCGCCGTAATAGGCCACGACGGCCCCGATGAGCGTCCCGAGCAGGGCTGCGGACAGCACGGAGATGGAGGATATCTTCAGGGAGAGCCGT
The DNA here is from genome assembly GCA_938049125.1 of uncultured Clostridia bacterium. GTDB lineage: Bacteria > Bacillota > Clostridia > Oscillospirales > Oscillospiraceae > RGIG3159. The sequence goes on along the minus strand of CALICR010000201.1, from coordinate 12,745 downwards.
GCACCGAAGATGATCCGCGCAAAGACGTCCCTTCCCTGGGCGTCGGCACCGAGGAGATGCCCCTCGCTGCCCGGCGCGGCGAAGCGCGCATAGACGTCCTGCTTGACCGCCTGGGTGTCATAGTCCGCAAATGCACCGGCAAACACCGCAAAAAAGACGACGATCAAAAACAGGATGAGGCCAAGCATCGCCGTTCTGTTCCGGGCAAAGCGGCGGAAGATGGCGCCAGCCTGGCTGCGCTTCCGCCCCGGTCCCGCAGCGTTTCTTTTGTCGTTTCTTTTTGTCATATCCATCACCTCTTTGCATCGCCTTTGACGAACTGACTGCGGAGGCGCGGATCGATATACATATAAAGCACATCCACAATCAGATTGATGACGCCGATGATGGCCGCGATGAACAGCACGCTGGCCATGACGACGGGCATATCGTACTTGTTGATTCCCTGGAGCAGATACGTCCCCACGCCCGGGAGTGAGAACACTGTCTCCGTCACAATGGCGCCGCCAATGGTCTGGCCCAGAATGATGCCGATGACCGTAATCATGGGCAGCAGCGCGTTCCGCAGCTCATGCACCATGACGATCCGCATGGGCTTCGCGCCCTTGGCCCGGGCCGTCTGCACGTAGTCCGCCCGGATTACCTCCAGCATGGTCGAACGCGTCATACGGATCAGCTGCGCCGCATTCGCCGCCGACAGCGTGATCCACGGAAGAATAAAGCTTCGGAAAGTCCCATTTCCGGTGGATGGCACCCAGCCCAGCGTCACCGCATAGCGCAGCAGCAGCAAAAGACCCAGCCAGAAGGCCGGAAGCGACGTCAGCAGCATGGCCAGGACCCGGGACGCCGTGTCGAATACACTGTACTGCTTCACCGCGGACACCACACCCACCGGGATGCCGATGGCCACGACGATCAGCAGCGTACCTGCGGCCAGCGCCAGCGTTGTCGGGATGCGCTGGAGCAGCTCCGCCGCCACAGCGATGTTCGTCGAATAGGATTTCCCCAGGTCGCCCTGGATCAGGGCGGCCATATAGTTTACATAACGGCTCAAAAACGGCTGGTCCAGCCCATGCTCCACATTCCACTGGGCGATGCCCTCCGGCGTCGCCGCCATTCCAAGCTGGATGGAGGCGACGTCTGCCGGCATCAGCGCCAGGATGCAGAACACGAGAAACGACACGCCGATCAGGACCGGGATCAGGATGAGCAAGCGTTTCAAAATGAATTTCAGCATTCAAAATCCTCCCTAGTGATCGGGTGGAAGCGGTTTCCCGCTTCCACCCGACAGACAGTCCTCAAGCACGATCCGGGTGCAGTTCCCGAGATCCGGGAGGATCACCAGGACCAGTCGTAGACATAGTGCTGATAGAGATCGTTCTTCAGGTCGACGCCCTTCAGCGCCGCATTGAAGCAGACCGCGTTGGCCGGGCAGTACAGCGTGACCAGAATCGCCTCGTCGTCGATGATCTGCTGGACCTGCGCATAGGCGTCGCGGCGTTCTTCCTCATCGCTGCTGGACCGGGCCAACTCCAGCAGGGAGTCGATCTCGTCGTTCAGGCAGGGGATGTAGTTCTGGCCACCCGCCGCGCTGCTGTGGAGGTACATGAACTCGGCGTCGCCGTCTGCCACGGCCCAGGACGTGCCCGCCACGGCGATCTGATACTGGCCGGACTGCAGCGAGGACCAGAAGGTCGCACGCTCGATCTGGTTCGTCGTTACCGTGAAGCCCGCCTCTCGAAGCATGCCCTCCAGCGTCGTTGCCGGCAGGAGATACATGGCCGTATCCGGCGCCAGGATCTCGATTGTGACCTCGTCCACACCGGCCTCCGCCTTGTACTGATCAAGATATTCCTTCGCCTTCTCCACGTCATAGGAATAAGGCTCCACATAATCCTTCTCCGGGGACGCGGTGACGCCCGCGGGCCACAGCGTCTTCAGGATCATGCCGAGGCCTTCGGAGCCTCCCTGGAGCATGGCTGCCTTGTCCACACAGTACTGGACCGCCTTTCTCGCCAGCACATTGTCGAAGGGCGCGATGTCCTCCCGCATGGTGACCCAGACATTGCCGCGGAAGTCGGTCTGCTGCCAGACCAGGTTGGAGTCCGCCTCCACGGTGCCCTTTGCGGACAGCGGCGCGTGGGTCAGGAAGTCGATGTCGCCGGTCTGGATGGCGGCGATCTGAGAGTTGGCGTCGGTGATGACGCGGAACGTCAGATTCTTGATGGCAGCCTCACCGAGGTAATACTGGTCCCAGGCCTCCATGATGATGTTCTCACCGGAGCTGCGGGAGACGAACTTGTAGGGGCCGGTGCCGATGGGCGCCGTGTCATAGTCCGTCGTTCTGGCGCTGGAGATCCGGCCCCAGGCCAGAAGAACTTCCAGCGTCGGCGCATAGGGCGCGGAGAGGTTGATGTCTACGGTGTAGTCGTCCACGACCGTGGCGTCGATCATGTTGACCATGCAGGGACCGTTGGCCGCAGAGGCGATTTCGCGGTTGATGGAGTAGGCGACATCCTCTGCGGTCATGGGCAGACCGTCATGGCAAACCACGTCCTTGCGGAGATGGAACGTATAGGTGCAGCCGTCGTCGCTGAGCTCCCAGCTCTCGGCCAGCTTGCCGACCCATTCGCCGTTCTCGTCCTTCTCGACCAGCGTATCGTAGAGCTGTCTCCAGGCGATGTTGGAGATCTGGTCCGTCGCCGTGATGTGGTCCAGGGAGCCGATGTCGCTGGTCAGGCCGTAGACGACATCCGTACGGGTCCCGGTTGCAGTGTTGTCGGAAGCCGTTTCAGCAGGCTTCTCCGCAGCATTCTGGTCCGTTTCGTTCCCGTCCGTGGGCGCGGCGTCCTGCCGGGCGCCGCAGGCGGCAAAGCTGAGGACCAGCGTCAGCGCCAACAGAATTGCGAGCAGTTTTTTCATTTCTCTTTCTCCTTTTTCCTGAATTATATGAAAGATCCCGCGGGATCTTTACCACGTCTCCCGGAAGACCTTCAGCCAGTTCTCACCGGCCAGCAGCCGGATCTCCCGCTCCGTAAAGCCGCGCTTCAGCATCCCGTCGATGAGGTTCACCCAGTTTGCCATGCTGGCCAGTCCCTCCACGGAGAAGGCGTTGACCGGCGGCCGGTCCTGCGAGAAGGCCTTGTAGGACACGGCGTCGTTGCCGCAGGTCTTCCGGATCAGCTTCGCAAAATAGCGAATCTCCGCCCGGGAATAGCAGCCCTCCGTCGCGGTGGTGTCCAGTCCGATGCCCACGTGCTCCACGCCGACCAGGTCGCAATAGTAGCAGAGGCAGTTCAGGAAGGTGTCCAGGGTCGGGAAGTGCTCCCCATCCCACAGCGTGACATTGTAGGTCGAAACGCCGATGACGCCGCCTGTCGCCGCACACTTTTTCGCCTGCTCATCCGTGATGTTCCGCGGGTGCCGGAACAGGCCCATCGGATTGGAGTGCGAGAAGATTTGCGGTTTTTCCGCCATCTCCATAGCCTCCAGCGTGGACCGTTCGCCCGCGTGGCTCAGATCGACGGTGACATGATGCTTTTCCATCAGCCGCACCAGCTCGATGCCCGTGTCCGACAGCCCCGCATTGGCCGGACTGAAACAACCGTCGGCTGCGAATGTCCGGTAGTTGTAGCCGATCTGCATAACGCGCAGGCCCAGCGTGCAGAAGGCCTCCAGCACCGACTCGATGTCGTAGCCCACAAGGAAGGACGGGCTTTGCGCGCCGATGATGAGACCGGTCTGCCCCTGCCGCTTCGCCTCCAGGATATCGTCCGCCGTGCGGATGAGACGGAACCGCGGGTCCTCCCGGATCACCTGGTAGTAATTGGCCACGGCCTTAAAGGCCTCGCCGCACTCGCCGAACACGTCTGGCACCGTGCAGTTCAGTGCCGATGCGCCCGCCGCGGCGATCCGCCAGCCGCGGCGCACCACATTGAAGGTGCAGGCATCAATGATCAGCGCGTCCCGGTGCAGCGCCGCAGCCTCCGGCGAAACGCCCTCGTTGAACGCTAGGATCGCCTCCTTGTTCGCCTCGTTGTCCTCGGCATCCCACTGCTCCGTCATCAGTGCGATGTAGGACCATTTCTGATCGTCCGTCATATCATGAAACCGCATGTTATACCCGCCTCCTCGTAAAAATCAGTCTTATGCCGCGCTCAGGCGCGCCGATAGACGCATTCACCACCGAAATAGGTAGCCGCGATCTTCTCATAGGCGCCGCCGTCCGTCTCCGGGTCGCCGTCCAGCACCGCGATGTCCGCCGTGTACCCCTCCTTGAGCAGACCGACGCTGTCGCCGATGCCGAGCAGCTCCGCACCGTTGTAGGTGCCGGCCTGGATGATCTTGCACGGTTCCCAGCCGAACTCGTGCATATACCGAAGCTCCATGCCCACCGGGGCCGAGGGGATATAGCCCGTGTCGAAGTCCGTACCCGCAATGACCTTGATGCCGGTCTCCGCCAGCTCCAGGAAGTGCTCCCGGATGTGGGCAGCATTGTTTGCGTAGAAGTTCCGGTCGTTGATCTGAATCTGGTAGTAGGCGTTGCCGTCGTCATCCTTTGCCATCAGCTGCGGAACGATGTACTCCAGCGAGGCGATGGTGGGGCACCAGTAGATGTTCTTGTCGATCATCTGCTTCGCCTGGTCCAGGGTCATCCGGGTACCGTGCTCGATGCTGTCCGGTCCGGCGTCAATGGCCATCTGAAGTCCCGGGTGCAGCGCCGCGTGGATAAAGCACTTCTTGCCGAGACGATGGGTCTCCGCAACGGCGAAGTCCAGTTCCTCCTGGGAGTACTCCAGCGGCGTATTCATGCGGTGGGTCGTCATGATCTTGATCCAGTCCGCGCCGGAGCGGATGGTCTTCCGGATCGCCGTGCGCAGGCCGTCGATGCCGTCCGCCTGGGTCACGATGCCCATGCGCCAGCAGTGGCCGCCAGTCATGGCGATGGCCTGGTTGCTGTGGAAGATACGCGGCAGCTTCGCATAGCCGAAGGTCTGCATGGTCCGCAGCGTCTCCAGCAGCATATCCGGACAGCCTGCGTCCCGGATGGTCGTAACGCCGTGTTCAAAGGACTCGGCGGTCTGCTGGTAGCCCAGGATACCCTTGCGGTACTCGTTGTACTGCGCCAGGTCCCACATGCCGTCGTAGCAGCCCATATGGGTGTGCATATCGATGTAGCCAGGGATCAGGGTCGCGCTGCCGTAGTCTGTGACCGCTTCCTCCGGCATCCGGTGCCGCAGCTCATCTGCCGCCGCGATCTCCCGGATCTTGCCGTCCCGGATCAGGATCCCGACGTCCTGCAGGACTGTCTTCCCGTCACCGGTAATCGCCTTTTTTGCTGTTAAAATCATTCCTGCCATCTCCTCTTAAACTTTTTAAATCCGGGTCGAACAGTGACCCAGTTTTTTTCTCATTCCTTTCTCGGTTTTAAAAAACTTTTTATGTCTGTCGCTGATTTCTTTGTAGCAGATTTTGTGATTTTTGTCAATACGTGGTGCTTTCCGCGCCTATATTAGTATATTTCAACGATTTATTCTTGTTTCTCTTGTGCATCTTCTTCAAATCCGTTTCTCTGTTCTGCAATATTTGAATAAAATTTTATTAAATTTTATTCAAAACAGCCGTTTTGAACCATCCCGTCCCCCCAGTTTCCCCGCCGCGCTGCCCTGTGTCACTCGAAAAATATGCGATTTTCGCAACCAAAACAGGCAAAAAAAGTCCCCCGCGCAGCCCTTTCGGGTTCCTGCGCGGGGGCGTTCTGTTTCAAAAATGGCTCACACCGTCTCGACCTTCAGGAGGTCCGTATTGCCCGACGTGCCGTTGGTGAGGCCGCCGGTGAGGACGATGCGGTCGCCGGGCTGGAGGCCGAAGGTCTGCTGGGCCAGCTTTTTGGCGGTGTAGAAGAGGACGTCCGTGGAGTGGAAGATCTCGCAGCGCACCGGGGTCACGCCCCAGCTCAGGGCCAGCTTGCGCAGCGTCCGCTCACTGGTGGTGAGGCCGAGGATGTCCATGGGCGGGCGGAACCGCGACACCATCCGCGCCGTCATGCCCGAGATGGTGCACACCGCGATGGCCTTGGCCCCGATGTCGATGGCCATGCCGCAGGTGGCGTGGGACAGGGCGTCCACGACGCTGTGGGTCGGGAACTCGGTGCGGGTGAAGCGGCGGTCGTAGTGGATGCTCTCCTCGGTGCAGACGGCGATGCTGGCCATGGCCTCCACGGCCTGGACCGGGTGGCGGCCCGCGGCCGTCTCGCCGGAGAGCATGATGGCGCTGGAGCCGTCGTAGACGGCGTTGGCCACGTCGGAGATCTCCGCCCGGGTCGGGCGGATGTTGGTGATCATGCTCTCGAGCATCTCCGTGGCGGTGATGACGCGCTTGCCGCGCATCCGGCAGCGGTCGATGAGGTGCTTCTGGATGGCGGGCAGCTCGGCATAGGGGATCTCGACGCCCAGGTCGCCCCGGGCCACCATGACCCCGGCGCAGGCGTCGCAGATGCAGTCGATCTCGTTGACGCCGGAGCGGTTCTCGATTTTGGCGATGAGGTCGATGTCCGCGCCGCCGTGGGCGTCGAGGAAGCTCCGCACGTCCAGCAGGTCCTGCTTCCGCGACACGAAGGAGCAGGCCACAAAGTCCACCCCGTGCTCGACGCCGAAGAGGAGGTCGGCCCGGTCCTGGTCGCTGAGATAGGGCTGGTTCAGCACCTTGCCCGGGAAGGCCATGCTCTTGCGGTCCGAGAGCTCGCCGCCCTCCAGCACGGTGCATACCGCCTCCCGCTCCGTCAGCTTTTCCACCCGGAACTCCAGCAGGCCGTTGTTCACGAGGATGCGGTCGCCGGGCGCGAGGTCCGCCGTCAGGTTCTCATAGGACACGGCCACCCGGGTCTCGTCGCCCACGACGCTCTGGTCCGTGGTAAAGGTGAAGGTCTGCCCGGCCTCGAGGCAGACGCGGCCGTCCCGGAACGTGCGGATCCGGTATTCCGGCCCCCGGGTATCCAGCAGGATGGCGATGGGCAGGTCCAGCTCCTCCCGGACGCGGCAGATGGTCTCGATGCGGCGCGCGTGCTCGGCGTGGGTGCCGTGGGAGAAGTTGAGCCGCGCCACGTTCATGCCGGCCCGGCACATCTCCTTCAGGGTCTTCTCGTCCTCGCAGGCCGGTCCGATGGTACAGATGATCTTCGTTTTTCGCATGGCGCAGCAGCTCCTCTCGGTTTTCTTGTAATATAGCACAATTTTTATGTAGAATCAATGTGCATTCTGTTAGCTTAACGGCAGAAAAACGCCCCCGCCGCAGCGAGGACGTTTGTGCATTCTGAGGTCCCTTACGCCCCCGCCCCGACGGTCAAATTGCGGACCCATTTGCCGCGGCGGACGTAGACGATGCCGAGGACGGCCTTGAAGGCCTGGGTCAGGAGTACGGCCAGGTAGATGCCGAGGATGGGGCAGGACGTCAGGAAGGCCAGCGCCGCCGCAGCGGGCGTGGCCACGAGCCATTCGTAGGCGCTGTCGAAGACCATCGTAATGAACACGCTGCCCCCGGCGCGCAGGGTGAAGTAGGCGCTGTTGCTCACGGCGAAGAAGGGCTGGAAGCAGCCGTTGATGAGGATGAACCAGCGGGCCAGGTCGCGGATGTCCGCGGACGTGTTGTAGAGCTGCGGGAACAGGCCCGAGAGGCCGATCTGGAGCAGTCCCACGGCGGCGCAGACCAGGGCGCTGAACCGGATGATTCGCGGCGCTGTCTTCCGGGCGTCATCCAGGGCGCCCGCGCCCAGCAGGTTGCCCATGAGGATGGCCGCGGCACTGCCGAAGGCCAGGAAGATGGCGCTCGACACGCCGGTGACAGCGCTGGAGATATTGTAGGCCGCCACGACCTGGAGGCCCCGCTCCGCAAAGCAGCGAGACACCATCGTCTGTGACGTGGCCCAGAGCAGCTCGTTGAGCACCAGCGGCAGGCTCTTGCGCAGCATCTCCCCGGTCAGCACGCCGGGGATGCGCAGGGACGCATAGACCCCGCGGATGAAGGGATAGCGGTCCGCGTGCCGGTGGGTGTGCAGCATAACGATGGCGCACTCGGCGAAGCGGGAGATGACCGTGGCGATGGCTGCGCCCGTGACGCCCAGCACCGGCGCGCCCAGCTTGCCGAAGATGAGCACGTAGTTCAGCCCCAGGTTGATGAGCACCGCGGCCACGGAGGCCTGCATGGGCACGACGGTCTCGCCGTTCTCGCGGAGCGTCGAGGCGTACAGCTCCTTGACGGCAAAGGGCAGAAGGCCGAAGAGCATGACGCGCAGGTATTCCTCGGCGCTCCGGAGCGTCAGCGCCGTGTCGTCCACGCCGTCGCCGTGGATCCAGGCCTGGGCGAGCGGGGTGCCGAAGAGCAGAAGCACCGCCGTGCCCGCCGCCCACATAAAGAGGCAGGCGAGGAGCTTGAACCGGAAGGTGTAGCGCATCCCCTCGGCGTCGCCGCTCCCGTGGAACTGGCTCATGAAGATGCCCGGCCCCGCCGTCGCACCGAAGATTGCCAGGTTGTAGACGAGAAGCAGCTGGTTGACGATGGAAACGCCGGACATCTGCTCCGTGCCGATGCGGCCGATCATCATATTATCCAGCAGGCCGACCAGGTTCGTGATGCCGTTCTGCAGCATGATGGGCAGCGCCAGGGCCAGCACATAGCGGTAAAAGCCCTTCTCGTTCCAGCGTTTCATGATCATGGGAGTTCCCCCTTCTTTCAATTTCGCAAATCCAGACTATTCTAAAGGAGGAATTCTTCCGCGTCAAGTGGTTTTTTTCAAATTTTTTGCAGGCATTTCCAGCAGCTTGTCCCGCCGGAGGAGGTAATACCCATAGCCCAGCAGATCCGCCAGCACCCAGCCGATGGGGATGGACACCCAGACGCCCACCTCGCCCACCGGCCCCGCCAGGACGTAGGCCAGGGCCACCCGGGTCCCGAGGCTCACCACCGTCAGCACCACGGACATCCCGGGCCGCTCCACGGCGCGGTAGAAGCCGTAGAGCAGGAACAGGCACCCGATGCCGATGTAGCACGCGCCCTCGATGCGCAGGTAGCGCACGCCCGCCGCCAGCACCGCCGTCTCCTCCGCCCGGACAAAGAGCCGCATGAGCGGCCCCGCGAGGACCACCACCGCCGCCGAGATGACGAGGGAGAAGGCGGCGCTCACCGCCGTGGCCTTCCGCATCCCGTCCCGGAGCCGGCTGCGGTCCCCCGCGCCGAAGTTCTGGGCCGTGAAGGTGGAAAAGGCGCTGCCGAAGTCCTGCACCGGCAGGTAGGCGAAGGAGTCCACCTTCACCGCCGCGGCGAAGGCCGCCATGGTCACCGGCCCGAAGCCGTCCACGAGCCGCTGGATAAGCAGGATGCCGAAGTTCATGGCCGACTGCTGGGCGCAGGTCAGGGCCGAGAGGTCCCACAGCTCCCGCAGGAGCTTCGGGTCCCGCCGGAGGTGCCGCCGCTCCGGCAGGAATTCGCCACGCCTCCGCTTCGCATAAAGCAGAAGCCCGAGGCCGGAGCCGTACTGGGCCAGCACCGTTGCCGCCGCGGCCCCGGCCACGCCCCAATGGAACACGAGCACGAAGAGCAGATCGAGGCCGATGTTCGTCAGCGCCGCCGCCCCGAGGAACCAGAGCGGCGTCACCGAGTCGCCCACGGCCCGCAGCAGGCAGGCGAGGAAGTTGTAGAGCGACGTGGCCAGCAGCCCCGCGAAGATGATGAGCAGGTAGGTCCGCATCATGCCATAGAGCGCCTCCGGAATTTGCAGAAACCGCAGAATGGGGTCCACGGCGGCGTAGACCAGCGCCGTGGCCGCCAGCGTCACGGCGAGGATCAGCCCGGCGGCCTGCCCGGCGGCGGCCCGGAGCCGCTCCCGGTCCCGCCGCCCGAAGCAGATGGAAAAAAACGCCCCCGCGCCCATGGAGAGGCCGAGGAACACGGAGGTCAGAAACGTCATCAGCGTATAGGCCGACCCCACGGCGGCCAGCGCGTCGCGCCCCAGGGCGCGGCCCACGATGAGCGTATCCGCGATATTATAGAGCTGCTGGAGCAGGTTGCCCGCCATCATCGGCAGCGCGAAGAGCAGCAGCCCCTTCGTCACATTCCCGCGGGTCAGATCCCGGTTCATTGTCTTACTCCTTCACAATTCCGCGCCGCAGCGCCGCTTCCCATCCTGTCACATCCGGACGAAAAAGCCAGCCCCCGGAGGCCCGACGAAAGCCTCCGCCGCGCAGTCAGAAGCTGCGCGGCGGTTTCTCCGGCTGCCCGCTCAGCCGTTCTCGGCCTCGAAGCAGGTCTGCAAAATTTCTTCCCTGGTGATGCCGCCGAAGTAGAGGGGGAGGTCAAGCTTGTCCAGCACCGCGGCGAAGGCCGTGGGGCGGAACTGGCAGCCCGTCAGGGCCGCAATGACCTCGTCCATGGCGCAGGCGGCCATGAAGTCGCCGTAGATGGTCAGCTCCCGGACCGTGCCGTCCAGCACCTCCGCGTGGACCTCCAGCAGGCCGCCGGGCCAGCGCTTCCGGGCGGAGTAGTTGTACTTGGGCGAGCGGCCGTAGGTCCACTCCCAGGTGTCATATTTCTCCTCCTTGAGGCGGCGCACCGCGCGGAGCTCCTCCTCGTTCAGGCTGTCCAGCTCCATGTCCGTGCGGCCCAGGGTCTTCTTGAGGTAAGCCCAGAATTCGGGCATGGTCATGTCCGCGGGCAGGGCCGCGCGGATGTTGCCGATGCGGCTCTGGACGGACTTGCGGCCCTTGGACCGGAACTTCTCCGGGTCCACATGGAGCGCGCCCGCCACCATGTCCGGGTTGGAGTCGAAGAGCAGGGTCCCGTGGTGCAGGATGCGCCCCTTTAAGATGCGCTGGGCCGTGCCGGAGACCTTGCGTCCGTCCACGAGGATGTCGTTCCGGCCCGAGGCCTCGGCGTTCAGCCCCAGGGACCGCAGCGCCTCGACCACCGGGGCCGTGAAGCGCTCCAGCCTGAGGCCGCCCTCGGCCTCGTCGGTGATGAAGGAGTAGTTGAGATTGCCCATGTCGTGGTAGACCGCGCCGCCGCCGGTGGTCCGCCGCACGACGTGGACGCCGTGCTCCTCCACGAAGGCGCGGTTGATCTCCGCCGCGGTGTTCTGGTTCTGGCCGATGACGACGGTGTTGTCGTTCTGCCAGAGGATCAGATAGTCGCCGTCCCGCCGGTGGGTGAGCACATATTCTTCAAAGGCCAGGTTGTACGCCGGATCTGTCGAGCCGGTCTCCAGATAATGCAGATTATCCATAGGGGGATTCCTTTCCGATCATGGATTTCCCGCCGCAGCGGGCATAACATCATGATTATACCATAAATCCTAGGCGTTTCCAAGCCCCTTTTCCGCGCCGCGGAGCCGGGACGGCCCCGCCGCCCCGGCCCTGCGCTTAGGCCGCCGCCTTGAGCATATTCCCGATGGAGATGCCGTAGCCCCGGGCCGGGTCGGCGAGGAGGACGTGGGTCACGGCACCGACGAGCCTGCCGTCCTGGAGGATGGGGCTGCCGCTCATGCCCTGGACGATGCCGCCGGTGGCCGCGAGGAGCCGCGGGTCCGTCACCTCCAGCAGCAGGTTCCGTTCGGACTCGCCGGGGTAAAGCTTTAAAATTTTCACATCATATTCCCGTGCCTCGGTCCCGGCGACGCTGGCGAGGATCACCGCCGCGCCGGGATGCAGGTCGCCCGCCGCCGCCACCGGGCAGACGCTGCCGAGGTCCAGGCCCGTGCGCAGAACGCCGAAGATGCCGCAGTCGGTATTTTTTTCCACGGTGCCGAGGGCAGTGCTGCGGTCAAAGGCCCCGAGGAGCTGCCCCGCCGCGCCCCGGCGGCCCCGCTCCACGCCCGTCACCGTCGAGGGCACCACCTCGCCCCCGGTCATGCGGAGCAGGTCCCCGCTGCCCGGCGTGCAGACGCCGTGGCCCAGGGCCCCGTAGGCCCCGCTCTCCGGGTCATAATAGGTGACGGTGCCGATGCCCGAGATGCTGTCCCGCACCCGGAGGCCCAGAAGCCACCGCCCGTCCTGCGCCACCGGCTCCACCAGGTACGCCGCCTCGGCCCCGCCGCGCGCCACCGTCACCGTCACCGCTTCGCCGGAGCCGGTCAGCGCCGCGATGTCCTCCGCCGTCTCCACCGCCGTGCCGTTGATGCGGAGGATGCGGTCCCCGGCCCGGATGCCCGCCGCCTCGGCATGGCCGCCCTCCGCGAAGCCCGTGACCGTTACGCCGTCCTCCCGGAGCCGGATGCCCACGGTGCGCCCCACCGCCGTCAGCTCCGCCGGGGCCGCCAGCGCCGGGCACGCCAGCAGCAGCGCCGAGAGCACCGCACAAATGAATTTTTTCATGCAAAATTTCCCGCCTTTCCTTGATCTGCGGGATTACTATGGTCGCTTCGCGCCGGTTCGACACTTGAAATCTTTGCATCTTCAGCCCTTTTCCGCAAGCGCTTCCGATTCGTTCCGGCAAAACGCGCGAAATCGCCCGGCGCGCCGTGCCGCCGGAAATCGCTTCCCGCGCCGGACAGCTTTGGAAGCGGCTCGGCCGTTTTGCAGGATTTTACCGGAACTTCATTGGGATTTTTGGTAAATTTTACAATCATGCCGAAGTTTTCGCCGGATTTTTTGCCAGTTTGCGGCTGGTAAAACCCAAACCGCCGGATTATAATAAGGCGGCGATGGAGGGGCCGTCCCCAAAGAACCTGCGGTCAGATCGGAAGAGCACACGTCTGAAC
>CALICR010000200.1 GCA_938049125.1 uncultured Clostridia bacterium | reverse complement strand
GCATGCCGTGGTTGTCCCAGCCGGGGATGTAGGGCGTGTAGTAGCCGCGCATGGCATAGCTGCGGATGATGAAGTCCTTGAGCGCCTTATTGAGGGCGTGGCCCATGTGGATGTCGCCGTTGGAGAAGGGAGGGCCGTCGTGCAGGGAGAACAGCGGCTTGCCCTCGTTCTTCTTGAGCAGCTCGTTGTAGAGGTCCAGCTCCTCCCAGTGCTTGAGCATATCCGGCTCCCGCTTGGGCAGACCGGCGCGCATGGGAAAATCTGTCTTCGGCAGATTGACCGTCTTGTTGAAATCCATAGTTTTACTTCCTCCGTTTGGTGGTTTTTTACAAAAATTCAGAGACAGCCGTCCAGCGGACGGCGAAAATCAAAACAGGCATCCCTGCCTCCGTCAAGAGACAAAGAACGCCTGTTCTCTGCGGTACCACTCTTGTTGCCGGGCAGAGCCCGACCCCTCGTGCGGCCGGTAACGGGGCCGATGCGGCCCGGCTTACTTGAAGTTCAGCCGGGCGGCTCCGAGGTGATCTTCACGCCGCGCGCCCGCTGCCTTCCACCGACCGGCAGCTCTCTTTGGGGCCTCTCGCGGGGCTACTCTCCTCTTCCTCGCCTGTATCTGATGTCTGGGAACGCGGCCCGGTCATCTTGTGCCGGGCACGTTTTTTCCGAATTGCAGGTTCTCGAACCGCACCCCGGCGTCCCGGACGGGCGTCTTCGGGGCGGCGGTGCGCACCTCGCGGTCCGCGATCTCCTGGACGGCGCTGCCGATCTGGGCCACCAGATCCGGCTCCGCCGCCGGGGCGGGGGCCGCAGGGGCCGCAGGGGCCGCCGGACGGGGCGCGGCCTGCGGGGCGGCGCGCAGCGGACCGGCCATGCGCTTGAGGGCTTCAAGCTGGCTGAGATGCTGGCGCACCTCGCGCTCCACGGCGTCAATGAAGTCCTGGGCCGTGGACTTGGCACGCTCCACACGCTGCTGCTCCGCCGAAAGCTCCAGCTGGAGCGAGCTCTCCTTGCCGCTGACGGCGGACTCGGCGTCGTTCAGAATACCGGCGGCCTTCTTCTGGGCGTCGGCAATGATGGACTCCGAGGTCTTCTGGGCGGCCACCAGGGCCTTCTTCATGGAGATCTCCTGCTCCCGGTACTCCTCCAGCTTCTCGACCAGGATCTTCATCTTGCTCTTGAGCACGGAATTTTCCTTGTACAGCGTGATATAGTCCTCGGTCAGCGGCTCCAGGAACTCGTCGACCATCTGCATATCGTAGCCGCCGAACACGGCCTTGTCAAAGGTCTTCTCCTGTAACTCCTTCGGTGTGAACATAGGGGTCCTCCTTTCGCGCGCAGGGGCTTACGGCGGGATCAGACGTAGGCGCCGCTCTTCTCGATCTCCTCCATCAGATCGCCCACGATGTCCACATTGTAGGGCGTGATGATGTAGGTGCTCATGGCGACCTTTTTGATCTTGCCGTCCAGCGCGTAGGCGCAGCCGGAAAGGAAGTCCACCAGCCGGCGGGCGGTGTCCTTGTTCGTGGATTCGAGGTTCAGGACCACGGCGCACTTGTTGCGCAGGTGGTCGGCCACCTCGGAGACCTGCTCATAGCGCTCCGGCTTCACCAGGATGACCTGGAGATTGCTGCTGGAGTGCAGGTTGACAACGTTGTTGATGGACGGCGCGGCAGCAGCCGGGCGGGACGACGCGGCGGTGCGGGAAGCCGGACGCTCCTGCTGGCGCTGCGGGCGGGCGCTGCGGGCAGGCTTTTCCTCCGGCTCGTCTTCGCCCTCGTCCTCTTCGTCGTCCAGGTTTTCCTCATATTCTTCATCGAAGTCGTCCTCGTCCTCGGCATAGGGGCGGGCCAGCTTCTTCAGTTCATCCATAAATCCCATTTCGCGTAATTCCTCCCGTGATTGTTTGATCTATTCTCTCTATCTCTCGCTGAATCTCTCGCTTATTTGCTGTAGTTGCGGGCGCCGAAAATGGCGGTGCCGATGCGGACCATGGTGCTCCCCTCGGCAATGGCGTCCTCGAAGTCGTCGCTCATGCCCATGGATAGACACACCATAGAGACATTATCGTATTTTTTCCGACCAATGTCAACAGAAAGCTTTGCCATTTGCGCGAAATATTTCCGATTATCCCCGGGATTTTGGCTGATGGGAGGAATTGCCATCAATCCGCAGAGGTGAACGCCCGGAAAATCCGCCATATGGGCCGCCGTCTCCGCGGCCGCCTCGGGCGTAAATCCGGATTTCGATTCCTCTTCGCCGATGTTGACCTCCAGCAGGATGTTCTGCACGAGGCCCTTTTTCCGCGCCTCCTTGTCCACGGCGGCCAGCAGCTCCGGCCGGTCCACGGACTGGATGAGGTCCACGCTGCCCACGACCTTGTTCACCTTGTTGAGCTGGAGGTGGCCGATGAAGTGGACGGGCTTGCCCGTGTACGCGCCCTTGGGCAGCTTGTCCTGAAGCTCCTGGACGCGGTTCTCGCCGCAGCAGTCCACGCCGCCCTGGACGGCCTCCTGGACGCGCGCGGCGTCGTTCATCTTCGATGCCGCGCAAAGCTTAACCTCGCTGGGGTCCCGCCCCGCGGCCCGGGCCGCGGCGTCCATGCGGGCGCGGATGTCCTGAACGTTCTCTCTGATGCTTTTCATGATTCCGATACGACCTTTCCGTCATAGTAATTGCTGCCGATCAAAATTTCGTCGCCGGGCCAGAGATTCTCTGTACTCGTCTGGTCCAGGGCGGCCACGTAGCCGTCCTCGCTCTCGTAGAGCACGTCCACGGCCTTAAACCGGGCCACGGCCCCCTCGCGGACGTAGACGCCCGCGGTCCCGTCCGCGCCGGTGCAGAGCGCCTCCTTCGGCACCCGCAGGCCCGCGTAGGACCGGAACGTCAGCGTGCAGGCCTGCCGCCGCAGCAGCGTCACGTCGCCGAGGCGGCTGCCGCAGCCGAGGACGAGGAGGCTCCGCCCGCCCTCGCCGGGGCCGATGCGGAGGATCTCCATGTCCGCGTCTTCAAAAGCGTCCCGCGGGAACGAGAGGCGGACCGTGTCCCCCGCCGCCAGGCCCTCGAGCCGCGCCGTGTCCACGGCGGTCACGAAGTACCACTGCTCCGAGCGGATCAGGCGGCCGTAGACGCCGTCTGCCGCCGGCTCCGCCGCACCCTCGAGGGCGTCGAAGTCCGTGAGGGTCATGGCGTCCAGGGCCGCGGGCGTCAGCACGGCCTCGTAGCCGTCTGCCGTGCCGGAGAAATGGCCGCTCTCCGCCGCCGTCAGCACGGTTTCCGCGCCGCCGGTGCGCTCCGACAGCGCCGCCGTCAGGGCGGTCTGTTCCGCCGCCAGCGTCTCCAGCGTCCCGTCCCCGGCGCTGCTCCGGAGGATGCGGCCCTTCAGCTCGTCGCCGAGGTCCCCGGGCAGCTCCCGGAGCGCCGTGCGCCGGGCACAGCGCGTCAGCAGGTCCCGGACCGCCCGGTCCAGGGCCTGGTCGGAGCCGGGATCGTCCAGGGCGTAATCGAGCTGGCGGAGCTGGGCCTGGAGGTTCCGGACCTCCGTCTGACGCGCCGCCGCCTCGGCGGAGCCGTAGACCGCCGCCAGCACCTGGCCGCAGCCGACGCGCTCGCCCTCGCTCCGGGCCGGGACCACATTGCCCGCCGGGGCGCTGAGCTGCACCTCGTCCCGGACCACGTAGCCCACCGCCTCGGCGCCCACGTCGGCCTCGTAGGCCAGGGCCGTGACCGTGGCCGCCGGGGCCGCCGCGGCCCGCCAGACGGCGTAGCCGAAGTAGCTCAGCACGGCGGCGGCCAGCAGCACAGTGATGATCTTGAGAAAATGGTCGCCCTGCTTCATGGCGGACTCCTTTTTCGGGGAACTACGGGACGGGCGCGGCCCGTCAGACGGCCTTCAGCGGCCCGAAGGGGGTGATGGTGGAGATGGCGTGCTTGTAGATCATGTTCTGCCGCCCGTCGGCGGCCAGGAGGAGGACAAAGCTGTCGTAGCCGAGGACGGTGCCCCGAAGCTGAAAGCCGTTGACGAGGAACACCGTCACCGGCGCATGGCTCCGGCGCAGCTCCTCCAGCACGCGGTCCTGCAGGGATTCTTTTTGTTCACTCATATGGACAGTACCTTCCTTTCTATGTTGGGTCCTGTCCCTATTCTACCATCGCCGCGGGGGCGAAACCGGGGGAAAGCTGTCAGCTTTCCTCCGCCAGCGCACAGGCGGCGCGGATGACCTCGTCAAAATCCGGGTCCCGGGGCAGCTCCAGCCAGTGGATGGCCCGGTTCCGGCGGAACCAGGTGAGCTGGCGCTTGGCATAGCGCCGGGACTCGCGCTTGATGGCCTCCACAGCCTCGGCGCGGGTGATCTCGCCCCGGAGGGCCTGCATCGGCTCCTTGTAGCCGATGGCCTGGAGCGCCGTGCAGTCCGGGCGCAAGCCGGCGTCCAGCAGCCGCTCCACCTCCTCGAAGAGGCCCGCGGCCACCATGTCGTCCACCCGGCGGTCGATGCGGTCATAGAGGTCCTGCCGGTCCCGGAACGTGAGGCCGAGCCAGAGGGGCCGGTACTTCGGCGGCTGTGCCCGGGTCTCCCGGTCGTGCTCCGTGATGGTCTTTCCGGTCTCGAGGTAGACCTCCGCGGCGCGGAGGATGCGCTTCTCGTCGTTTTCGTGGAGCCGGGCGGCGCGCTCCGGGTCCACCCGGCGCAGGAGCGCCAGCACCGGGCCGATGCCCTCGCGCCGGACCTGCGCCTGCAATTCCTCGCGCTTGCCCGTGGCGGGCAGGGGCGCGAAGCTGCGGCCCGCGATGAGCGAGTCCGCATAGAGCCCCGTGCCGCCGGTGACGACGGCTAAGCGGCCCCGGCTTAAAATATCCTGTAGGATCGGGTCGGCCATGGCCACGTAGCGCCCGGCGGAGAAGTTCTCGCCGGGCTCGACGCAGCCGATCATGTGATGGGGCACGCCCTGCATCTCCTCCGCCGTGGGCTTGGCGGTGCCGATGTCCATGCCGCGGTAGAGCTGCATGGAGTCGCAGGAGAGGACCTCGCCGCCGTAGCAGCGGCAGAGGGCCACGGAGAGCCTCGTCTTGCCCGAGGCCGTGGGGCCGACCACGCAGATGATGTTGTTCACGCTAGCTCCTTTTGAATTGCCGCCGCAGCGTGCCCTCGGTCATGCGGATGCAGATGGGGCGGCCGTGGGGGCAGTATTTGAGATCGTCCCGGGTCATGACCTCCCGGATGAGGGCGTCGCGCTCCTGGGGCTCCGTGTGCCAGCCGGCCTTAATGGCCGCCTTGCAGGCGATGGTGTGCAGCAGGTCGTCCCGGAGGCTGTCCGGGTCCGCGCGGCGGCCGCCCCGGAGGTCGGCGGCCAGGGCCGCCAGCGTCGCCTCGGCGTCGGCCTCGGCGATGTCGTCGGGGATGGCCCGGATGAGCACCGTATGGTCACCGAAGTCCTCCAGTTCGTAGCCGCACTGCCGCAGCAGGTCCGCCTGGTCCAGCAGCGCCGCCGCATCCTCCCGGCTCAGCGCCGCGGGGATGGGGGCCAGGAGCAGCTGGCTCATGGGCCGGGAATCCTGGCGCTTGAGCTTCTCAAAGAGGATGCGCTCGTGGGCCGCGTGCTTGTCGATGAACAGCACCGCGCCCGGCTCCTCCACCACGAAGAAGGAGTCCAGCACCTCGCCCACGACGCGCCAGGGCGTCTCCGCCCGCAGCGGCAGCGCCGTCTGCTCCGGCTCCGCCGCAGGCGCGGCGGCCGGGACCGGTGCCTCCTCCGCCGCAGGGGCCGCAGGCGGCTCTATGGGCGCGGGGGCCGAACTCTCGGTTTGGGCCGGTTCCGGCTCTGCCGGGGCGGAGCGCGGCAGCGTCACCTCGCTGCACAGCACCGTCTGCCCCGCAGGCCGGACGGGCCGGGCCGGGGCCGACGGGGCAGCCGGCTGGACCGGTGCGCGGCGCTCCTCCGCCCTGGGCAGCAGGGCCTCGACAGCCCGCTTCGACGGCGTGACCGGCTGGCCCAGGGCCGCGGCCACGGCGCGGAAGTCGGCGGCATCCATGCGCCGGAAGCCGCCCTCGCTCCGCCCGGCGGCGGGCCTTGCGGCGGACGCGGCGGGC
>CALICR010000199.1 GCA_938049125.1 uncultured Clostridia bacterium | reverse complement strand
GTGCTCTTCCGATCTCGCCCTATCCCCACCGGGTCGCCCTCGTGACCTCCGGCGCGGGCGCGGCGGTGCGGGATATGCTCCGCATCCTCGGCAAGCGCTATCCGCTGGCGGAGGTGAAGCTGCTGCCCGTGCGGGTCCAGGGAGCCGAGGCTCCGGCGGAAATCGCGGGGGCCATCCGCTACGCCAACCGCTGGCAGCTGGCAGATGTGCTCATCGTGGGCCGCGGCGGCGGCTCCATGGAGGACCTCTGGGCCTTCAACGACGAACGGGTGGCCCGGGCCATCTACGCCTCGGAAATCCCGGTGATCTCCGCCGTGGGCCATGAGCCGGACGTGACCATCTCGGACTTCGTAGCCGACGTGCGGGCGGCGACGCCCTCCAACGGCGCGGAGCTGGCGGCCCCGGATCAGGCGGCGCTGCGGCGGCACCTCGCGGACCTCCGGAGCCGCCTCGGCGCGGCCATGGGCGCGGAGCTGACGGCGGCGCGCAGACGGCTGAAGACGCTTCAGGAGAGCCGCGTGCTGCAAAGCCCGCTGAATTATTATCAGGACAAGCGTCTGCTGCTCGACTATCAGCAGAAGCAGCTCACCATGGCCTGGGAGCGGCAGCTGGGCGCGGCGCGGCAGCGCTTTGTGCGGCTCAGCGCGGCGCTGGACGCCATGAGCCCGCTGAAGGTCCTCGCCCGGGGCTACGCCATCGCCCAGCGGGCCGGGGACGGGCGGGTCGTAAAGGCCTGCGGCGACGTGCAGCCCGGCGACGGGCTCACCGTAGAGGTGGGCGACGGGCGCATTCTGGCGCAGGTGACCGGGACGGAACAGGAGGAACGGCATGGAAGCATCGAAAACCTTTGAGACCTCGATGACGAGGCTGGAAGAGATTGTGAAGAAGATGGAGCGCGGCGATGTGCCGCTGGAGGAGGCCCTGCGCCTCTTCGAGGAGGGCACGGGCCTGATCCGGTCCTGTGCCGCGCAGCTCGACGCGGCGGAGCTGAAGGTGGTCCGGCTCATGAAGGGCCCCGACGGCGCGCCGGTGGAGACCCCCTTTACGGAGGAGGCGTGACATGAAGGAACGAATGGCGGCCTGCTGTGCCGCGGTGGAACACTATTTGGAGGGCTGCTTCACGGAGCAGGTGCCCCAGAAAACGGTGCTGGAGGCCATGCGCTACAGCCTTCTGGCCGGGGGCAAGCGCATTCGGCCGCTGCTGGTGCTGGAATTCTGCCGCGTCACCGGCGGCGACGAGCAGGCGGCGCTGCCCCTGGCGGCGGCGCTGGAGATGATCCACACCTACAGTCTCATCCACGATGACCTGCCCTGCATGGACAATGACGACTACCGCCGGGGCCGCCTCACGAACCACAAGGTCTACGGCGAGTCCACGGCAGTGCTGGCGGGCGACGGCCTGCTGACGGCGGCCTTTGAGACGGCGGCCTCCACGCCGCTGCCGCCCTCAGCGGTGGTCCGGGCTGTTTCGGTGCTCTCCCGCTGCGCCGGGCCCTACGGCATGGTGGGCGGCCAGCAGCTCGATCTCGAGGGCGAGCACAAGCGCTGCACCGCCGAGGAAATTCATGAAATTCACCGGCTCAAGACCGGCGCGCTCATCTCCGCGGGCTGCCAGCTCGGCGTCCTGGCGGGCGGCGGCACCGAGGCGCAGCTGGCGGCGGCACGGACCTATGCCGAGGGCATCGGCATGGCCTTCCAGCTCCGGGACGACATCCTGGACGTCACCGGCGACAGCGCCAAGCTGGGCAAAAAGACGGGCATGGACGAGAAGAAGAACACCCTCGTCAAGCTCTACGGCCTCGACCGCTGCGAGGTGCTCATCGACGAGGAGACGGCCCGCGCCGTGGCGGCGCTGGACGCCTTCGAGGACCGGACCTTCCTCACGGACCTGGCGCACGCCTTGGCCCACCGGGATCACTGAACGGCAAAAAAGAGCAGGCACAGCCATCGCTGTGTCTGCTCTTCTTACTGTCTGTCAGGATTTGCTTTCCGGCTCGTCCAGGTGGATGCTGACACCGTTGACCTCGACGCCGCCTTCGGTGCGGATGACGAGGCAGGGCTGGCCGCCGATCAGGCGGGTCTCGACGAGGTCCCGGCGCTCCGGGTTCACCTTGATGACCACGTCCGGCGTGCGGACCTCGAACTGCTTCGGCTGCACCAGATTGCGCGGGCTGAGGGCCGCGTCGGTGCCGAAGGCGCTGTCAAATTC
>CALICR010000198.1 GCA_938049125.1 uncultured Clostridia bacterium | reverse complement strand
GCGCGCCGCTCCGGGAATAGTTCAGCTTCGACACCAGCGGCGTCGTGTTCCCGACATTCGTTCCGCCCGGGGCCGCGTAGGTATACTCCCGCCCAAACGTGTTCGTCGTCCCCGTCGCCGTCAGCCGCTCCAGCGCGTCGTAATAGTAGTACGTATGGTTCCCGTCCGCCAGCGTCGTCATCGCCAGCAGCCCGTTCGCGTCAAAATAGCTGTAGCGCACCGTCCGGTCCGGCAGGCCCGCGCCGCCGTAGGCGTATCCCGTCTGCCGATTCGCCGTGTCGTAGGTCCGGCCCGTGTAGAGGAGCGTTGTATCCCCCTCCGTCACGCTCGAATAGATCGGACGGCCCAAGTCGTCCCGGGTGTAGGTGTGCGTCCGGTTCAGGGCGAGGTCCTTTGCCTCATAGAGCTGGCCGTCCCCCGCGTAGCGGTACGAGAACCGCTCGGTCCCATTATACCGGACCCCGGTAAGCTGGTCAAGGTCATTGTAGCTGTAGTCCGCCGTATCGCCGTTCCCGTAGGTCAGCCGCTCCACGTCGCCCGTCCGCACGTTATGGGCATAGCTCGCCAGCTGCCGGCCTCCCACCGTCACCCCGCTCAGGTCCCCGAAGGCCGCGTAGCTCAGCCCGCAGCTCTGGGTCTTCGACGACGCCGTCCGCGTCACCGTGGACAGGCGGCCCTCGCTGTACCCGTTCCGGATGCTTGCAAAGCCGTCCACGGTGATGGAATCATGACGACCGTTGTAGTCGTTATAGGTATACTCCGTGGCCGTCCCGTCCGGCGTCATCACCACATTCGGCGTGCTGTACTGCTTCGAAAGCCTGCTGTTGTAGGTGTACGTCGTGGTATAGCCGTTGGCGTTCTTCACCGACGTCAGGCGGGAGTTCGACTCCGACGTGTTATACGCCGCCGACGTCTGGATGCTCAGGGCGTCCTCGCCCAGACGTGTCCTCGTCACATTTCCATAGGCATCGTAGCTCAGATACAGGCTCGTCTTCCCGTCCGTCAGCTTCGTCACGTTGTGGTAGCTCCCGTAGGTATAACTGTACGTCACGCCCGTCCGGTCTGTGAACGACGTCAGGTCGTTGTTCCCGTTGTAGCTGTAATCCACGTCCCGGTTCGACGTTGTTCCCACCTTTTTCAGGTTTCCGTTTGCGTCATAGGTATACGTCTGCGCCGCCTGCCGCGTCAGCGACAGCTCGTCGAACAGCGCGTCCCCGTTGTTATAGCCGTACTCGCAACGCACCGTGACGCTCGTCACCGTCTTCGAAGGCAACTTCGGCACGATCATCAGCGACGCCTGCTGCCACTCCGTCACGTCCGGGTTGAAGGCCTGGTAATGGTCCTCCGTCGCCCCGTCCGCATAGGTCACCGTGGCCTTCAGGCCGTACTTCTTCACGTCCCGGGGCGTGTTGTCCGGCATGGCGCTCGCCTTACCCCAGGCGGAGAAGACATAGGTCTCCGTCCCCGGCAGGTTGATGGGCACCACCTGGCTCGCCGAGGAAGCACGGTCCGGCGTGCTCGACAGCCGCAGTGCCTTCCCGCACAAGCCCTCCGCGCCGTAGGACGCGTTCGTCAGCGTCCAGCCGTAGCTCCGGTCCGCGCTCGCGTTGTGCAGCAAGTCCATGCTCCCCGGCGCGCCGCCCAGCTCCAACTGGAGCTCGTCGATGTAGACCGTTCCGCCCGTCCCGGCGCAGCGGACATAGAGATAGGTGTTCGCCCCCGCCGTAAACGTCGCGGAGATCCGCGTCCAGCCGCCGTCCACTGCGGCGCTGGTCTTGTAATTGACCGGCTGGCTGACGCCAATGGTGCTGCCGTCTGCCTGCACCAACAGGTAGGCGCCCTTTCCGTTGAAGGCCGTCACGTCCTTCGTGTTCACGTAGGCCGAGAAGGTATAGGTCTCTCCCGCGATGCAGGGCACGTGGCCAATGCCAAACTGCACCAGCTCCGTGCTCCCCTCGGCCAGCGTCGCATAGACCGACTTCTGCCCGGACCGGGCCGCCGCGGTGGTGCTGCCCGTCACACCGGAGCTGCTGTCGTCCCGGGACCAGTCCGTGGGCAGCGCACCGTTCGCCCCGCCGATCTCCACGGAGCCGTTATAGATGCGGTTCGAGGTCATGTGTCCTGTCGCCGTCTGGGCGCTGAGCCGGTTCACGCGCCGGGAGCGGCCCGTGTCCGACGTGTACTCGCCCACTGCCGCGCTTTCCAGCAGGCTGCTGCCCGCCCGGCGGACATAGGTCCCCACAGTCCGGCCTGCGAAGTCGAAGCGGTACACCACATGGCGCGCCGCCGCGCTGTCCGTCCGGCCGCTCACCACATATTCCACGTGCTGCGCCGTCCGCTCCGCCACGGTGACGGAAGCGCCCGCAGTGCTCCCGTCGCGTTCCTGCCAGCCACTGACCGCACTATCCCCGCTGTACCGGAGGTCCAGGGCGAGGCCGCTCTCGTTATCCGTCAGGGTAGTGAGCCGTCCGGCGGTGTAGGCGTAGGAGGCTGTCGTGCCGTCCGCGTGGGTCACACCGGTCAACTGGCCGCCGCTGTAGGTATAATTCGTGGTATTCCCGGTGTAGTCAGCGACGGACGTCAGATAGCCATCGCTGTCGTAGGTCATGACGGCGATGGTGTAGGCGGTGGAGGCCACCTGGTTATAGCTGGCCACGGACATCAGCCGGTCTGAGGACGTGCCCGTCGGCTGGTAGTCCGAGGTGTTGTAGCGGTACCAGATCTTGTTGCCGAAAGCATCCTGCTGCATGGACAGCAACCCGCGGACAAATGTCATGCTGGCGCCGCTGTCGTTGGTGATCCGGTAGGTCAGCGGCGAGGAGGAGGTCTGGACCAGCTTTAGGCCGAGGCCGTCCTCATCCCGGTAGGCGCTGGCGCTGCTGTCCCAGGAGAAGGCATGGGAGGTGCCATCTCCGTCGGTATACATGATGTAGTTCACGCCGCCGATGGTCTGCGCCTTGGCCGTCTGCACCGCGTCCAGCTTCCAGCCGCTGCCGAATTTCATTCCGGTCCCGCTCAGTTCCCGGGGCTGCTGCCCCGCGTAGGCGCTGTTGTAGACATGACTCACGGAAGCCGGGATCACGGTGCTGGACGTGTAGGCATCCTGCTTCACCACCGTCACCTGGCCCGTATAGTCCCCGGCATACACGGTGCCGGCCCGGCCCGCGCCCAGAGTCTGGTGGGAGAAGTGGTCCTCGATGCCCACGGCGTCCCGGTAGGTCACTTTGAACAGCGGGCACCAGGTGCTCGCATAGGCATAGACCCGGACCGTTGCGCCGACGGACGTATTGCAGTCCGCCACGTTGGTGAGGTCGAAAGCCAGTCCCCGGTTACTGTCCGCATCCTCGTACCATTTCTTGGCCGCCCGCGTCACATCCCAGCTTACCCAGCCGTTCACCAGGCTCTCGGACATAATGGCATAGTCCATGTAGTCCGGCGAGATGGCGGGCTTGGTGTTCCAGGACCGCGTCTTGATCCACGCACCGTAGGAGGCGGAGGCATCCGTCTTTTCCCCGGTGACCTCCCGGACGCCCATCTTCGGCTCCGCGATGCCGACAGAGGAGCAGGAGTCATAATAGAAGCTGATGCTCGCGCCGGTGAGCACGCCGCCCCGCGGGATCGCGGGCAGGGTATTGACATGGACAAGGCCCGTCTGCTGCTGCACACTGGTGCTGAGGCCCCAGCCCCAGTAGAGGATCTGGTGGTCCCGGTTCACCTTGTCCGGCGCGCCCTGCTCCACATAGGTGCTGCTGACGGGCTGGGTGTCCGCCGCCGAGGTAGCAGATTCCTGGAGCGTCGGGTCGAGGACTACAGGCCAGGCCCGTTTCTCCGCCTCGATCCACTCCCGGTCCGCAATGATCTTCAGAAAAGCGCGGTCCTCCCCGACGGGGACCAGTTCATAATAGGCCGCGTCCGACACAGCGCCCGCCGCATCACTGAGGTACGGAGCCGGGCATTCCCAGACCGGCGTGCCCGCCGCGTCCCGCAGAAGGAGCCGCCCGTCCGCCTCCAGCGCCGCCGTGAGGCCCCGCAGCTCCAGGGTGAAGCAGAAGGTATAGTCCTCCTGCGGCCTCGTCAGGACAATGTTCTCCTTGAGGTTCGGGCCATAGGCCTCGTAGACCAGGCTGACGCCGGGCTGTAGCTCCTCGTAGGTCAGAATTCCGCCCAGGCGGTCCGGGATCATGGCCGCCGTGAGGTCGTCCTCCGCCGCCTTCACCGGCTCGGAGGCCACGGCGTACAGCATCCGGACCTGCTTCTCCGCCGCTTCCTCCTCCGGATCGTCCAAAGGCCCTTCCTCAGGCGCCTCTGACGGCGCCTCTTCCGGCTCCGCCGAAGGGTCCTCCGGCCGTTCGTCCACGGGTTCCGAGACCTGTTCCGGGGCTTCCGGCTCCTCCGGCGTCTCCTCCGCAGGCTCGTCTGCGGGCGCATCCGGCTCCGCGGCAGTTTCCGGCTCCGCGGCAGTTTCCGGCTCCAACGGCTCCGCCCCGGCAGGCGCTTCACCGGTCGGGAGCTCCGCTTCCGTATATTCCTCCGGCTCCTGGGTCTCCTCCGGCACGGCAGGCTCTGCCGCCTCCGGGGGCTCCTCACCGGACGGCTCCGACGGCAGCTCCTCCGGTTCTGCGTCCGCAGGCATCTCCGCCTCGGCGGAGGGTTCCTCTGCAGGCTCCGCCTGCGTCTCACCGCGTTCCAGCGCCGCAAGCTCTGCCTCCGCCGCCGCATCTGGCAGGCCGAAGGCCAGGCGCGTGCCGTCCTTCTCCACCGCATACAGCTCCCGGCGCACCGCGCCTGTGACGAAGCTCCGCGTCAGCGTGCCGTTCGCCGTCTCATAGCAGGCCGTCTCGTCCCGGAGGCTGCCCGCCGAGGCCGTCGCCGTCCCGGTCTCTGGCGTCATCCGGTTGTCATAATCCTTCCAAATGCCGTCCTCGTAGTAGTGGACCGGGTAGGCATAGGCCACCGCCGCATAGGTACCGTCCGCCAGCTCGAAGTGCTTTTCCGTAGCCGTCCGCAGCTCGTACACTTCCCGCACGATCTCCGGGTGCTCCGGCACGAACAGCTCCCCCGCTGCGTAGGCCGCCGCATAGGCGGCCGCCACGGTCTCGTCGTCCATCGGCTCCAGGGAAGGCTCCTCCGCCGCGTCCGCGGGCTGCTCCAGCACCTCGTCCGCCGCCGGAACCGTCTCCGGCTCCGCCGCCAACGCCTGCACCGGTCCCATCTCCACGGCCAGCGCCAACGCCAGCAGCAGGCTCACGACCCGTTTCCACGCCTTCCCCATTCCTCGCCCTCCGCACACTCGTTTCGCTTTTTTATACAATTCTCGTTCTTCTTATTTATCTTCCTCTTTTGGTCTATTATTACGTCTTCCTTCTATAGAACATAGAAATCCAGTAGCTTCAACGGAGTCCCTTGAGCCCGCGGCGCCACTCTTTGCCAATCTGCGCGATAAA
The DNA here is from genome assembly GCA_938049125.1 of uncultured Clostridia bacterium. GTDB lineage: Bacteria > Bacillota > Clostridia > Oscillospirales > Oscillospiraceae > RGIG3159. Next base: position 3,273 of record CALICR010000198.1, on the reverse strand, counting down.
CGCCGCGAGCAAAAACGCAGAGGTTTCCCAGCTTCTTCGCGTTTTGCCTTACATAACCCCGCCAGAATGCCTATTCAACGTAGCATCACCCCTACAATTTGCCCGATCGGAATTTCCGTCCCGTCGATCAGAGTGATGCAGCGGGCGTACTCGTCCAGCTTTTTGACCCGGCCCTCGGTCCGGACGTAGGTGCCGCCCGGCTTCCGCGGGTCCGGCACGAACCAGGTGACGGCCGCCTCCGGCTGGCGGTCCAGCTCCGCCAGGAGCGCGCGGAGCGCTTCGTCCAGCTCCGCTTGGCCGCTCTCCGTCAGGTCCGCCCGGGCGTCGGTCCGGCGTCCGGCCTCCCGGAGCACCGCGTCATAGCCGGTCAGGGCCGCGAAGGGCGAGAACTGCGCCGCCCGCTCCTGCCTGGACATGGGCCGCCGCGTCCGGGACACCGGATGCGGCAGGTACAGCAGGTCGTCATAGAAATGATCTTCCCTTTTCATTTCGCGCCTCCTCCCGCCGTTCACGCCTTGTGGCCGCCGATCTGGCCGTTCCGCGCAATAGCCGTCGCACCCTCGCGGAAGTTCATGCCCTTGAGGATCGCGTTTTTTCCGTATTTTTTCCGAATGTCCAGGATGGCCTGCTGGCGGCGCTTCTCCCGGTCCAGCTCGTCCTGCTTTTGCTGCGCGATGTCCGGATCGGTAAAGAGATCGAGCTGCTCGTCGCACGTCGCCGGCGGCGTCTCCCATTCCGGGACCAGGTTGGCCGCAGCGACGTTCAGGCGGCGCACTGGCAGCTCCGGGTGAACGATCCGGTCGTACAGCGCCGTCACCGCATCCAGCAGCTGTTTCGCCGAGGCCGTCGGCTGCGGGAAGGTGACCGCGCCGTGGGCGGGCTTCGGGAGCCTGCGTCCGTAGGGGTCCAGAACGATTGGGCCGGTATAGCTGCATTTTGGGCCCGTCAGGCTCTCCCGGTCGTAACCGACGTCCAGGACGAGCTGGCTGGCGGCCAGCCCCTTCTCCACCAGCTCCAGCGCCAGCAGGTCCGTCATCTCCCGGACAATCACCCGCGCCTTCTCCGCGGGGTACGGCTCCTGAAGCACCTGGCCGGAGCCAAGGCTGCTGGCGGACGGGCGGTAGGCCTTGATGTCCGAAATGGTGCATGGCTCCCAGCCCCAGGCGTGGTCGATCAGCAGCTCCGCGTTCACGCCGAACAGGCGGTAGAGCAGGTCCTCCCGCTCCAGCGAGCAGCGGGCGATGTCGCCCATGGTGAAGATGCCGCGCGCCTCCAGCTTCCGCGCGTAGCCGCGGCCTACCCGCCAGAAATCCGTCAGCGGGCGATGGCCCCAGAGTGTCCGGCGGTAGCTCAGCTCGTCCAGCTCCGCGATCCGGACGCCGGAGGCATCCGGTTCCGTGTGCTTTGCCACGATGTCCATGGCGATCTTGCAGAGGTAGAGGTTCGTACCGATGCCCGCCGTGGCCGTGATGCCGGTAGCCTGCATAATATCCAGCAGGATGGTCCGCGCAAATTCCCGGGCCGTCTGGCCGCGGAGCCGGAGGTAGGGCGTCGCATTGAGGAAGACCTCGTCGATGGAATAGACATGGATGTCCTCCGGGGCCACATAGCGAAGGTAGCGCTGATAGATCGCAGCACTGCACTCCATATAGTGGGCCATGCGGGGCGGTGCAACAATGTAGTCCAGAGCCAGCGACGGGTCCGTCCGTAGCTCGTCGGCGTCGCAGGAGGCACCGGTGAACTTCCGTCCCGGCGCCGCACACAGGCGCGCCGCGTTAATCTCCCGGACCCGCTGGGCCACTTCAAACAGCCTGGCCCGCCCCGGGATGCCGTAGGTCTTGAGCGCCGGCGTCACGGCCAGGCAGATGGTCTTCTCCGTCCGGCTGGGGTCCGCCACGACCAGATTGGCCTTCATCGGGTCCAGCCCCCGCTCCACGCATTCCTGGGAGGCATAAAAGGACTTGAGGTCGATGGCAATATAACGATGTGCCGCGTCCACCCGCGCTCACCTCCCTTCCATATTGATATTATACGAACATAGTTTCGTAAAATCAATCGGAAATTTCAGGAGGCCGGTCATCCGAACGCCTATCTCGTCCGGTCCAGGTAGTCGATCCTGATCTGCCTGCGCTTGAGCAACGCAAGCAGGTCATCCCGGTCTGTGTTGCGGCCAAAGCGCCGATCCACGGGATGCACCGGATATTGCGAACTGTCCAGTCCAAAGGAAACATACTGGTTGATCCGCGTCAGGTAACCGCCGGTCGCCGGATTTCTGCGCCGTCTGCGGCTGACCGTCGCAAATACGATTGCCTCCGTTTCGTAAACTTCTGTTGTACGCTGAATTTTCACCCTCACGATATACACATCCCGAAAGTCGGACCAGGCATAAAACCGCGTCCCAAGCAACCCACGACGCGCCATTCCCTCGTCATTCAGCTCATACCAGAAGCTGCCTAAATAAAATATATAAAGCATGCATACAGCACTAAACAGAATACAACCAATCGCGTCTCCTGGGTATCTCGTCCCCAGCGTCACCCATGCATAAACCATCAAAGGCACAAAGACTACCTGAGCCGCAATTATATTGGCCCAACATCTGCCGATCACGATCGTATCGGCAGGCGGTTTTCCCGTTTTCTCTGAAGCAGGCTGGAATTTCTCCCGTTCTCTGTGCTTGTCCATATGCCGTTTTGCCCCTCTTCTCGGTTCCGATCTGCCAATTCCTAAGTTTGTATTTCCCAACATCATTATACCGGACGGCAGGAGGCCGGTCAAGGCTGTGTCAAGCACCATTCACTATTTTTCAAATTCTTTCTCCGTATTTCTGGCAATAACGACGAATCCCCGGCAGGAACGACTTTCCGTTCCCTCCGGGGGCTTCTATACCATCCTTCACTTGCATTAAGCCGCGCGCGATACATAGGAGCGCGAGATACCGCAGCGGGCGGCGATCTCGCGCTGGGTCTCGGGCTTACGGCCGCCGAGGCCGTAGCGCCAGGTCAGGATCTCCCGCTCGCGCGGCGTCAGTACCCGCCCCATGGCCGCATACAGCCGCCCATACAGCTCCCGGGTGCTCAGGTCGTCGAACAGGTCCTCGTCGGAGCAGATCACATCCATGAGCGACAGCGCGTTTCCGTCCCGCCCCGTCTCGATGCAGTCCGAAAGCGACACATCCCCCGCCGACTTCCGCTGGCTCCGGAAGTGCATCAGGATCTCATTCGCTATCCTCTCCCAACGGATACATAGGTTGGTCAATGGGCGGCAAATCCG
>CALICR010000197.1 GCA_938049125.1 uncultured Clostridia bacterium | reverse complement strand
TGTTATCAAAACGGGTGGGCGAAACCGGAAAACCGTTGGTATGACTGGACTTTTCGGCTTCCGTTTTTTATTCCCACTCGATGGTCGCGGGGGGTTTACTCGTGATGTCGTAGACGATGCGGTTGACGTTGCGGACCTCGTTGACGATGCGCGTGGAGATGCGGTCGAGCACCTCATACGGGATGCGCGTCCAGTCGGCGGTCATGAAGTCGCTCGTCGTGACGCTGCGGAGCGCCAATGTGTAGTCGTACGTCCGTCCATCACCCATGACGCCCACGCTGCGGGCGTTTGTCAGCACGGCGAAGTACTGGTTCATCGTGCCCTCCAGGTGCGCCTTGGCGATCTCGTCGCGGAAAATGAAGTCCGCCTCGCGCAGTATGTCGAGCTTCTCCTTCGTCACCGCGCCGATGACGCGGATGCCGAGACCGGGACCGGGGAACGGCTGGCGCATGACCAGATACTCCGGCAGCCCCAGCTCCCGTCCGAGCTGGCGCACTTCGTCCTTGAACAGCATGCGCAGCGGCTCGATGATCTCCTTGAAATCAACATAGTCGGGCAGACCGCCGACGTTGTGGTGGCTCTTGATGACGGCGGCGTTGCCGGCGCCGGACTCGATGACGTCCGGATAGATCGTGCCCTGCGCCAGATAATCGACGCGCCCGATCTTCTTCGACTCCGCCTCAAAGACACGGATGAACTCCTCGCCGATGATCTTGCGCTTGCGCTCCGGATCATCCACGCCGCTGAGTTTGTCGAGGAAGCGCGCCTCGGCATTGACGCGGACGAAGTTGAGATCCCACTTTGCGAACGCCTCTTCGACCTCATCGCCCTCGTTGAGGCGCATCAGACCGTGATCAACGAACACGCAGGTGAGCTGATTGCCGACGGCTTCCGCCAGCAGGGCAGCAGCGACGGAGGAATCGACGCCGCCGGAGAGGGCAAGCAGCACCTTGCCGCTTCCGACCTTCTCGCGGATCTGGTGGATAGCGGTCTCCTTGTAGTCGCCCATCGTCCAGTCGCCGACCGCGCCGCACGCCTCATAGAGGAAATTGCGGATCATGTCGGTGCCGTGCTCCGTGTGGTTGACCTCGGGGTGGAACTGCACGCCGTAGAAGCCGCGCGCCTCGTCGCAGATGGCAACGTTCGGGCAGGCGTCGGAGTGCGCAACGAGCCGGAAGCCGTCCGGCACCTTTTCCATGTAGTCGCCGTGGCTCATCCAGGATACGCCCTCCGCGGGCAGCCCCTTGAACAGGCGGCAGGCGGTATCAAAATAGGTCTTGGTCTTGCCGTACTCACGGGCGCTGTCGCTCTGCGCAGCGGTGACGCAGCCACCGAGGTTGTGGGCAAGCAGTTGGCAGCCGTAACAGATGCCGAGGATCGGCACGCCGAGGCGGAACAGCTCCGGATCCGCCTGCGGGGACGCCGGGTCGTAGACGCTGTTTGGTCCGCCGGTGAAGATGATGCCGATGGGATTCATGGCGCGAAGCGCCTCGATGGACGTGGTATAGGGCTTGACCTCGCAGTAGACGCCGCACTCGCGCACACGGCGCGCGATGAGCTGGTTATACTGCCCGCCGAAGTCGAGGACGACGACAGTCTGGTGTTTCATAAAAGCAGATGCTCCTTCCAATTCTTCTTTCTCTACTATACCAAACCGCGGTCCAAAGGACAAGTGGCATTCTGCACGGAATCCGACTTTCTTTTCCGCCCGCTGCATAGTTCGCGCCACGCGGTCCAAACTAGAGGAGGAGGTGAACCCATGCTCATATCCTATCTTCGTTCGGCGGTGCTCTATCTGCTGCTCATCCTCTGTGTCCGTCTGATGGGCAAGCGGCAGATCGGTGAGATGGAGCCGTCCGAATTCGTGGTGACCATGCTGCTGGCCAACCTGGCGGCCATCCCCATGCAGGACCCGGGCCTGCCGCTGCTCTCGGGGCTCGTGCCGATCCTGACGGTGCTGGCGCTGGAATTGGCCGCAGCCTATCTCTGCCTGCGCTCCATCCGGGTGCGGCGGCTGCTCTGCGGTGTACCAATCCTGCTCATCTGGAACGGCGAGGTCTGCCAGAAGAACCTGCGCCGGACCCGTATCAACGCCGACGAGCTGACGGAGCACCTGCGGGAGAGCGGGTACCTCAGCCCAGCTGAGCTCAAGTACGCCATTCTCGAAACCAACGGGCAGATCAGCACCTTCCCTTACGGCCGCTGCCGTCCCCCGGTAGCCAAAGAAAGCGGAATTCAAGCCGACGATCCCCTGCTCCCCTACACGCTGATCTCCGACGGGCGCATTCTCAGCCACAATCTTGCAGCCGCAGGGCGGGACCGCCGCTGGCTGGAGGAGACGCTGCGCCGCCTCGGGTGCCGGGCCGAGGACCTCTTTCTGCTGACCGCCGACGACGCGGGCACGCTCTATGCCGCCAGAAAGGAGCAAGCGCCATGAAATACCTGACCATCGGCCTCGGCATCCTCGCGGTGCTGCTCTGCCTCAGCCTGGTCTTTTCCCTGCTCTCGGTCCGCTATCTGCGGGAGATCGAGGCGCCGCTGCAGGAGGCGGAGAGCTTTCTGGCTGCCGGGGACTTCGACGCCATCCGGCCCCTGACCGCCGACGCCCGGGACCGCTGGGACGAGCACCTCGGCTTTTTCAGCAGCCTGCTGAGCCACGGGGAGCTGGACGAGGTCTCCAACGACTTTGCCTCCCTCTCGGCCTACGCGGCCCTGGAGGAGCTGCCGGACTACTGTGCGGCCCATGCCCGGCTCTGCACCATGCTCGCCCACCTGCGGGACATCGACCAGCTCCGCTATTACAACTTCCTCTGTCCAATTGTAAACCAGTTTGAAAATAAAAGTTGACAATTTAGCAGTTCCATGGTATGCTCACCCCAGTTTGAAAGAGGGGCTGATCTCCATGAAACAATCAAAGGTCCGGGATCTCTGCTATATCGCGCTGGCCGTCGCGCTGACGGCGGTCTGTGCCTGGATCCAGATCCCGATGATGATGATCCCGTTCACGCTGCAAACCTTCGCCGTCGTGACCATCGCGGGCCTGCTGGGGCCCTGGCGCGCGCTGACGGCCATGGCCGTCTACCTGCTGCTGGGCGTGGTGGGCGTGCCGGTCTTCGCCGGCTTCCGGAGCGGCACGGGCGTGCTGCTCTCCGCCACCGGCGGCTACATTCTCGGCTTCCTGCTGACCGCCGTGGTCACGGGCCTGCTGATCCGCCGCTTCGGCCGCGGCATTCCGGCGCTGGTCCTCTCCATGGTCGCGGGGCTTGCTTTCTGCTACCTGTTCGGCACCGCCTGGTTCTGTACGGTCTACTCCACGGGCAAGACCTTCGGCGCGGCGCTCATGCTCTGTGTCGTCCCCTACCTGCTGCCCGAGGTCGTGAAGATCGCGCTGGCTACGCTGGTCATCCGGCGGGTCGGCCCGCACCTGCGCCTGAACTAAGGCTGCGCAAGAAGGCCTCCGGATGGAATATCCATCCGGAGGCCTTCTTTTGCTCAGCGCCGCAGTGTCATCCGCCGCACCAAACTGCCTGCCGCTACGCCGACGACCCCGAGGACCAGATACCAGAGCGCGTGGACCGCCGCAGACCCATTATAATAGAGCAGAAGCGACGGCAGGAACAGCAGCGCCGCCGCCGCAGGATAGAGGTACTTGCCCCGGCTGCCGGACAGCGCACCCATCAGCATCGACAGCGCCAGCGTCGCCGCCAGGAGCAGGAACACCAGCCCCATCGCATCCGTCGGCCCGGCGAACAGCGGAAGCACATAAAAGGCCCCCGCCTGGATCAGCAGGATCACAAGCTCCTTCCAACAACGCCGCATGGCAAGCCCTCCCCGTCATTTTTTCCAGAATACCATCTCCGGGTGGGTCTGTCAACCGCCCGGGGTTGCATATTCCCGGTTTCTGTGCTAAAATCGGGGCAAAAGGAGGCGTTTTCATGACGCTGTACGAGCTGATCTCCGGCTTTTCGCCGGACACGGAGCCGGAGGCTGCGGACCGGGCGCTGATGCTCTGCACCCTCGGCCTCTTTGACGATCTTTTGACCCGGGAGAATCCCCTGGCCCACTTCACGGCCTCGGGCTGGGTCGTGAGCCGGGACCGCGCCAGGGTCCTGATGGTCTACCACAACATCTACCGCTCCTGGTCCTGGACCGGCGGCCACGCCGACGGCGACGCCGACCTCGCCGCCGTGGCCCGGCGGGAGGTGCTGGAGGAGACAGGGCTTCCGGACGTCCGTCCGCTGCTGGACCGGCCTCTCTCCCTGGAGGTCCTGGGTGTCCCGGCCCATTGGAAGCACGGGAAGCCTGTCTCCGCCCACCTGCATCTCAACGTCACCTACCTCTTCGAGGCCGACGAGACGGCCCCGCTCCGTTCCAAGGCAGACGAGAACCGCGCAGTCCGCTGGTTCCCGGCAGAGGAGGCCGTCTCGCGCTCCACGGAGCCGGAGATGCAGCCCATTTACCAAAAGCTCATCGAAAAGGTACAGGAGCTGGACCTCTGACGCCCGGCCGCGCCCTGGTTTCGAAAGGATACCGTCATGAAAAACTTCGCGAACTTTTTGTTTTCTCCCCGCGGAATGGGACTTGTGAACACACTTTTCATTCTGTCCTACTTCTTTCTGGGTCTCCCCCTTCGTCTGGCTGCCTACGTTCTGTGGGCCGTCTATCTGACTGCCGGATTGCGACGCACGCCGTCCCGTGTCGTGCGGATCATCTATGCTCTGCTGCTGATTTTTGTCTTCCTTGTCCTTGCTGTAAACACCGCCGCCCTGTTGGGCCTGTTTTGAACAAAATCGACCCCCGCAGGCCTTATCCGGTCTGCGGGAGTCGTATGTTCAGTCCATCTCTCTGCGGCCCTCCAGGGCGCGGAGGAGGGTCACATCGTCAGCGTACTCGAGCTGGCTTCCCATGGGGATGCCGTAGGCAAGCCGCGTTACCTTGACGCCCAGGGGACGCAGGAGCCGGGAAAGGTACATGGCCGTGGCCTCGCCCTCGGTATCCGGATTTGTGGCCATAATGACCTCCCGGACGCCGCCCTCCTGCACGCGGCCAAGCAGCTCACGGATGCGGATGTCGTCCGGCCCCATGTGGTTCAGCGGCGAGATGACGCCGTGCAGCACATGATAGACGCCCTGGTACTCCCGGGCGCGCTCCATGGCGATGACGTCCTTCGGCTCCGCCACGACACAAATGACGCCATGGTCGCGCCGGTCGTCAGAACAGATCGGGCATAGTTCCCGGTCCGTCATATTCTGGCAGACGGGACAGGTGTGGATGGCCTTCCTGGCCTCCAGGATGGCAGCGGCGAATTCCTCGGCGTCCGCCTCGTCCAGGGACATGACGTGGAACGCCAGGCGCTGGGCCGTCTTGCTGCCGATACCGGGCAGCCGGGCAAACTGTTCGGACAGCCGCTCCAGCGCGGCGGGAAATCCGTTCATCAGAAGCCCAGATTCATGCCGCCGGTCAGCTTGGACATGGACGCGGAGGCCTCGTTCTCGGCCTTTCGCATGGCCTCGTTCACCGCCGCGATGACCATATCCTGGAGCATTTCGACGTCGTCCGGGTCCACGGCCTCGGGGTCGATGGCGAGCCTCAGCAGCTCATGCTTGCCGTTGACCGTCGCGGACACGACGCCGCCGCCGGCCGCCGCCGTGTACTCCTTCGTCTCCATCTCGGCCTGCATCTTCAGCATCTCCTGCTGCATCTTCTGAGCCTGCCGGATCATGTTCATGTTCATGCCGCCGCCCATCATGGGGCCGCCGCGGAATCCGCCTTTTGCCATATCGTCCTTCTCCTTTGCACAAAAAATGGGTCTTCCATTTGGTGATTATTTCAGGGTCAGCCGGTCGCCCAGCGGACCGCTCCGGGCGATCACATCGTCGAGCCGGTCCCGGCCCCCGGTCATGCCGCTCCGCTGGAGCTCCGCCTTCGCCTGGATGGGGCGGCCAAGCAGGGCCGCGGCCTTCCGTGCCACGGTCCGGAGCACCTCGGGCCCCGAGATCATCTTGAGCACGAATTCGCTTCCCGCCATCAGACACAGCGTGTCGCCGCGCAGAAGAGGCGTCACCGGCCCGTCCACAGCGAAGAAGCCCCGGACCGGCGGCTGGAATTCGGACCGCAGAGCGCCCACCAGGTCGGGCCAGAAGCCCGCCGGGGCCGCCGTCTCCGCCTGAGGCGCAGGCGCCGCGGGCGCGGACGTGCGCTCCGGATCGTCGGCGTCGTCCGGGAACGGGGGGCGCTCCTCCTCGTCCTCCGCCGCGTCGTCCTTCGGGGCCGCGGGCGCCTTCACCACGGTGAATTCGCCGGAGGCCAGCTGCTCCTCCAGCCGCGTGAGGCGGGCATTCAGGCTCTCGCCGTCGCTCTGGAGCTTCGGGTTGCAGAGCTGCATGAGGCACAGCTCCGCGGCGATGCGCAGGTCCGCCGTCCGCGAGAGCTCCTGCATGGTCTCCTGGAGCACCGTGACCAGCCGCAGCAGCTCGCCCGCAGAGAACCTCCCCGCCAGCGCCGCGGCCTCCCGGCCCGTGCAGACGCCGGAGAGCATGGCAAGGCCGCTCTTCGGCGCGGTTTTTAAGATCAGCAGGTCCCGGCCGGCGGCGCACAGCTCGTCCAGCATGGCACCCATATCCTTGCCCTCGTCGTAGAGCCGGGCGAAGAGCGAGAGGGCGGCCGCCGTGTCGTGGGCCGCGATATGGCCCAGCAGCTCCGCCGTCCGGCGCTCGCCGGAGAGGCCGAGGCACTCGGTCACGAATTCCCCGGTAATCGGCCCCGTCGCCGCCGAGGCGCACTGGTCCAGCAGACTGACGCCGTCGCGCAGCGCACCGTCCGCCAGCCGCGCCAGCATCCGCGCCGCCTCCGGCTCGAGGTCGATGCCCTCCTGATAGGCCACGTAGCCCAGCCGCCCGGCGATGTCCTCGGGCAGCAGCCGCCGGAAGGAAAACCGCTGACAGCGGGAAAGGATCGTGGCCGGTACCTTATGCAGCTCCGTGGTGGCGAGGATGAAGATCAGGTGCTCCGGCGGCTCCTCAATGATCTTCAACAGCGCATTGAAGGCCGAGATGCTGAGCATATGGACCTCGTCGATGATATAGACGCGCCTTTTGACCTCCGCCGGGGTATAGATGGCGTCGTCCCGCAGGGCGCGGACGTGGTCCACGCCGTTGTTGGAGGCTGCGTCGATCTCGAGGACGTCCATGCAGGCGCCCTCCTCGATGCTGCGGCAGGCCGCGCAGACGTTGCAGGGATTGCCTTCCACCGGGTGCTCGCAGTTGACGGCCCGGGCCAGAATTTTGGCGCAGGAGGTCTTGCCGGTGCCCCGGGTGCCGGTGAAGAGGTAGGCATGGCTCAGCCGCCCCGTAGAGACCTGGGTCTTGAGGGTCTGCGTGATGCTCTTCTGGCCCACCACCTCGTCAAAGGTCTGGGGCCGGTATTTCCGATACAGTGCCTGATACAACGCAATTCCCTCCCCACGGCGCACCGGTTCCATCCAAAAACCCGGCCCATGACAAGATCGCACACCCGCCTCCGAACAGATCCTACACCCGTTACCCAGGCAGCCAACTCAGAAACGGCTACCCCGCGGCACACGAAAGGGTCCGCTTAATGCTGCTCGGTTCCCCGCCTGACATGGTTCACGGGATTCCGTTGCGCAGGACCGGTTCCTCATCGCCGCTTACCTGGGTCGGACGGCACAGAATAAGCCCTCGGGCGGGACTTCATCCCTGCTATAGCGGATTGCAGGCAACAGGGCACCGCTATCTCCCCGACTAGTGCGACCTTGTCACAGGCCGGATCGGTCTGCGGCAAGCGCTATGTAATTAAACTCTGCTTACAGCTTGGATTCGACGAAATCGGCCAGCTCACCAATGGTGGTGATCTTGTCGTTCAGCTCCAGCTCGATGCCCAGCTCGTCTTCAAGGTCTACGACCATCTCCACGATATCCAGCGAATCGATGCCGAGGCTCTCGAAGGTGGTGTCCTCCGTGATGCTCTCCACCGGGATGTCAAGCTGCTTGGACAGATAAGCGCAGATTTTCTCAAACATACCATGTACCTCCAGAATGCCGGGCGGCAGCGGCGCCCGCAGTGATTCCTCTGTCTATGATATGATATTTTGCCGTAAAGTCAAGAGAAAATTTTTACATGCAGTCCTTAAGATACTTGAACCGGGACGGATGGCGCAGCTTCCGGAGGGCCTTTGCCTCGATCTGGCGGACGCGCTCCCGGGTCACGTTGAATTCCTTGCCGACCTCCTCCAGCGTGTGGGACTTGCCGTCCTCGAAGCCGAAGCGGAGGCGGAGGACCTTTTCCTCCCGGGGCGTCAGCGTCTTCATGACCTCCAGGAGCTGCTCCTTGAGCAGGGAGGCCGCCGCAGCCTCGCTCGGCTCCTCAGCGGCGGGGGCCGGCAGGAAGTCGCCCAGGTGGCTGTCGTCCTCCTCGCCCACCGGGGACTGGAGCGACACCGGCTCCTGGGCCATTTTCAGAATCTCCTGGACCCGCTCCACAGGGATGTGCATCTTGGCGGCGATCTCCCCCTGGGTGGGCTCGCGGCCCAGCTCCTGCACCAGGATGTGGGACGTGCGCAGCACCTTGTTCATGGTCTCGACCATGTGGACCGGGATGCGGATGGTCCGCGCCTGGTCGGCGATGGCTCGGGTGATGGACTGGCGGATCCACCAGGTGGCGTAGGTGGAGAACTTGTAGCCCTTGGTGTAGTCG
>CALICR010000196.1 GCA_938049125.1 uncultured Clostridia bacterium | reverse complement strand
TTTCCTACATCAGGGGGTGTTTTGTCTATTGTCCGTTTTTACTGGGCCTGTTCATGGAGAACCGCCGGGGTTTTTGGCAAAGCCTGGGGCTTAGATGCGGGCGACGCCGGACTTGCGCGCGGCCTCGGCCACGGCCTTGGCGACGGCAGGACCGACCCGCGGGTCAAAGGCCTTCGGGATGATATAATCCTCGTTCAGCTCCTCGTCGGAGATCAGAGCGGCGAGTGCATGGGCGGCGGCCATCTTCATCTCCTCATTGATGTCGCTGGCGCGGACGTCGAAGGTGCCGCGGAAGATGCCGGGGAAAGCCAGGACGTTGTTGATCTGGTTCGGGAAGTCGCTGCGGCCCGTGGAGACGACCTTCGCGCCGCCGGCCTTGGCCTCGTCGGGGAAGATTTCCGGCGTCGGGTTGGCGCAGGCGAAGATGATGGCGTCGCGGTTCATGGTCTCGACCATTTCCTTCGTGACCATGCCCGGCGCGCTGACGCCGATGAACACGTCGGCGCCCACCAGCATATCGGCAAGGGAACCGGCCTTGCGGGAGAGGTTCGTGACCTCAGCCAGCTCCTCCTTGATCCAGTTGAGACCCTCGCGGCCCTTGTAGATGGCGCCCTTGCGGTCGCACATGGTGATGTCGCGGAAGCCGGCGGAGAGCAGCAGCTTCACGATGGAGACGGCGGCGGCGCCGGCGCCGGAGGTGACGACCTTCACGTCCTCCTTCTTCTTGCCGACGACCTTCAGGGCATTGGTGAGACCCGCCAGGGTGATAACGGCGGTGCCGTGCTGGTCGTCGTGGAAGATCGGGATGTCGCACTTTTCCTTCAGCTTGCGCTCGATCTCGAAGCAGCGGGGCGCGGCGATGTCCTCAAGGTTGATGCCGCCGAAGCTGCCGGAGATGAGGTAGACGGCGTTCACGAACTCGACCACGTCCTTGGTTTTAACGCAAAGAGGGAAGGCGTCCACGCCGCCGAAGGCCTTGAAGAGCACGCACTTGCCCTCCATGACGGGCATACCGGCCTCGGGGCCGATGTCGCCGAGGCCCAGGACCGCAGAGCCGTCGGTGATGACGGCGCAGAGATTGTGGCGGCGGGTTAGCTCATAGCTCTTCGAAATGTCCTTCTGAATTTCCAGGCAGGGCTGGGCGACACCGGGGGTGTAGGCGAGGCTCAGGTCGTCCTTCGTGGCCACGGGGACCGTGGCGACCACTTCGATCTTGCCCTTCCACTGCTCGTGGAGCCGCAGGGATTCCTTTGCATAGTCCATTTGTCGTATCCTCCAGTTATTTGAAATCGGGTGATTTATGCTTCAAAGGGGAACTTATAGTCGAGGCCGCACTCGTCGCGCAGGGCGATGAACTCCTTCTGGATCGTCTCGCCCACAGGCACGCCCTTGTCCCTGCGGTCCTGCCAGGCCAGATACTCCTTCTCGCCGGCGGTGTAGATGCGCTCGGCGCCGGGGGCCTTCTCCGAGGCGCGGAGGGCGCGGCAGATGTCGCCCGCGGTCTTGCGGAATGTGTCGAGGCCCATGAAGAACTCGGGGTTGATGACAAAGAAGAAGTGGCCCAGATGATACATCCGGTTGTTTCCGTTCTCGTCCTTGCCGCTCAGGGCCTTCATGAAGGGGCCTCCGGCCAGGGCAGCGGAGAGGATTTCCACGATGGCGGTGAAGCCGTAGCCCTTATAGCCGCCGGTCTCCTCGCCGAGGCCGCCCAGGGGCAGCAGTGCGCACTTTCCGGCCCGCATATCCTTGAGGATCTGGGCGGAGTCGGTCATGGTCTTGCCGTCCTCGGTGACGACCAGTCCGGCAGGGGTGGGCTTCCCGGCACGGGCGTAGAACTCGATCTTGCCGTTCTGGATGGTAGAGGTGGCGCAGTCGAAGTTGAATGGGAACGGCTCGTCCGTGGGGAGGGTGAAGGTCATGGGGTTTGTGCCCATCATGGGCTCCACGCCGAAGGTCGGGGCCACGGAGGGACGGGCGTTGGTGCCGGAGATGCCGATGAGCCCGGCCTTCTCGGCCATGCCGGTCCAGTAGCCCGCGATGCCGTAGTGGGTGGAATTGTAGATGGTGCCGCCGGCCATGCCGCAGGTCTTCGCCTTTTCAATGAGCATCTCCATCATCTTGTGGCTGGCGACCATGCCCATGCCGTTGTTGGCGTCCATGACGACGGTGGTGGGGGTTTCCTTAACGATGTCGATCTTTGTCACGGGCAGCAGGGTGCCGTTCTTGATGCGGTCGAGGTAGATGGGCTTGAAGCGGTTGCAGCCATGGCTCTCGATACCGCGGCGGTCCGACTCCAGCAGGACGTCTGCACAGATCTTCGCGTCCTCCGCAGGCACGCCGTAGTGCTGAAATACGTCGATCATAAAGCGGTTGACAAGGTCCCAAGAGACATAGGGTCTGGTTTCCATAGTGCGTTCTCCTTTTTGTAATGTAAATTTTTAGATTACCGGGCGTGGGGAGGGGCAAAAAAAGAGCGCACCAACCCCAGCTCGCACTGTCGTTGTTACACTCAAAACACTCACGCAACCTATCAGCACGTCTATTCTACCAGAGAATTTCTGCAATTGCAAGAGGTTTTATCCGCGGGCTTGCGGTTTTTTATCGCGATACTGGAAATTCGGCGGCGGCTCTGCTAGAATGGAGAAAACGAAAAACAGGAGGAATCCAAAATGGACTTGAAGGAAACCTGTCTTCGGTCGGAGGCGGTCTATGACGGCTGCCTGCTCCACGCGCGGCGGGACGAGGTCCGGCTGCCGGACGGCGGCACGTCGGTGCGCGAGTACCTGCGCCACGGCGGCGCGGTCTGTGTCCTGCCGCTGACGGACGACGGCCGGGTGGTGATGGAGCGCCAGTACCGCTACGCGGCGGGGCGCACGGTGACGGAGCTTCCGGCGGGCAAGCTGGATTCGCCGGAGGAGGACCCGCTGGAGGCTGCGAAGCGGGAGCTGCGGGAGGAGACCGGGGCCGAGGCCCGGGAGTGGGTGCCCCTGGGCGAATTCCTCCCGGCGGTGGCCTACAGCACCGAGCGCCTCTGGCTTTTTGCGGCCAAGGGGCTGTGCTTCGGACGGCAGGACATGGACGAGGACGAATTCCTGGAGGTCTTCACGGCACCGTTGGAGACCCTGGCGGAGCAGGCGCTCCATGGGGAAATTCAGGATTCCAAGACCCAGGCACTGCTCCTGCGGGGCTATCTTCTGCGCCAGCGGGGAGAACTCTGACAAAAGCTGTCATTTTGCACAGAATTCGTGCACAGATTTTCCAAAATCGGATTGCGGTTTTGCTTGCTTCCTGAAAAATCATATGGTATATTATAAATGCGGGAACGTCTAACCCGCATATCCCAGCCGGCCTGCGCTACTCCACCCACAATAGCGCCCGCCGGGAATCATGTTAGGAGGAATCAGACAATCCGCTGGACTGGCGGTGCGGCAGTGTGGAGACCTGTCGTAATGCGGCGCGGAATTCCGGCCGCGAGGTTCCGGCTTGCGAAGGCACCGGAGCTGCAGTCGTGCATATGGCAGAAGTAATCCTGAAAAACATCAAGAAGATCTACCCCTTCGTCTCCGGTGAGGAGAAAAAGAAGAAAAAGAAGAAGAAGGACGCTCCGGTGGAAGAGAAGAAGGTCAACCTTCAGATCACGGACAAGGGCGTTGTCGCGGTGCAGGAATTCAACCTGAACATCGCCGACAAGGAGTTCATTGTTCTGGTCGGTCCCTCCGGCTGCGGCAAGTCCACCACCCTGCGCATGGTGGCGGGCCTGGAGGAGATCTCCGAGGGCGAGCTCTACATCGACGGCAAGCTGATGAACGACGTCGCCCCCAAGGACCGCGACATCGCAATGGTTTTCCAGAACTACGCCCTGTACCCCCATATGACTGTCTATGAAAATATGGCCTTCTCTCTGAAGCTGAAGAAGACCCCGAAGGCGGAGATCGACAAGAAGGTCCGCGACGCCGCCGAGATCCTGGACATCACCCAGTACCTTGACCGCAAGCCGAAGGCCCTGTCCGGCGGCCAGCGGCAGCGTGTCGCCATCGGCCGTGCCATCGTCCGGAACCCGAAGGTCTTCCTCATGGACGAGCCGCTCTCCAACCTGGATGCCAAGCTGCGCAACCAGATGCGTGCGGAGATTATCAAGCTGCGCGAGAAGATCGACACCACCTTCATCTATGTTACCCACGACCAGGTCGAGGCTATGACCCTGGGCGACCGTATCGTTATCATGCGCGACGGCTTCATCCAGCAGATCGGCACCCCGCAGGAGGTCTTCAACCATCCCGCGAACCTGTTCGTCGCCGGCTTCATCGGCACCCCGCAGATGAATTTCTTCAACGACGGCAAGCTCTCCATCGAAGACGGCAAGTACGTCGTCGAGGTCATGGGCAAGAAGTTCGTCATGCCTGAGGATAAGCAGGCTGCCCTGAAGGCAAACGGGGTTCAGGCCCAGGAAGTCGCCGTCGGTGTCCGTCCCGTCCATGTCCAGATCGGCGATACCGGCATCGCGGCACGCATCGACGTGTCCGAGATGATGGGCTCCGAGCTGCACCTGCACATGACCGCCGGCACCAACGACGTCGTGGCCGTGGTCCCCACCGCCAACATCGACACCACGGCGCTGAGCAACCACAGCGAGGTCAAGTTCGACTTCGACCCGAAGCTCATGCACCTCTTCAATAAGGAAACCGAGAAGAACCTGATCTGATCCGATTGGACTGCCGGGCCGGGAGCGGAACACGCTCCCGGCCCTTTTGGCCGTCCCGGAAGAAAACGGAGGAATGACCTATGCAGGACTGCTATCTCATCGGCGCCGGGAGTTTTTATGGGCTGCACGCGCGGCCTGGTCCCGGGGACCTTCTGATCGCCGCGGATGGCGGCTGCGCCGCGCTCAAGGCGCTGGGGCTGACGCCGGACCTGGTGGTCGGCGATTTTGACTCGCTGGGTGCTGTTCCGGCGGGGTCCAACGTCATCCGCCTGCCCGTGGAGAAGGACGATACGGACATGCTGGCTGCCATCCGCCTGGGCCTGGAGCGCGGATACCGGCGCTTCCGCATCTACGGCGGCACCGGCGGCGCGCGGCCGGAGCACACGCTGGCGAACCTCCAGTGCCTGCTGTTCCTGGCGGAGCGGGGGGCCGAGGGGTACCTCTACGACCGCGCTTCCGTCTGTACGGCGCTCCGCTGCGGCACGAAGCGCTTCCCGGCGGCGCAGCACGGAAATCTTTCCGTCTTTACCATCAGCGGCCCGGCCCGGGGTGTGACCCTGCGGGGCCTCAAGTATGAGCTGGAGGACGCGGAGCTGCGGCCGGAGCTGCCTCTGGGCGTCAGCAACTCGTTCACCGGCGCGGAGGCCGAGGTCACGGTCCGGGACGGCACGCTGCTGCTCTGGTACGACCTGTGAACAAAGGACCGGCGGGCCTGCATGAACGCAGGCCCGCCGGTGTGTTCAGAATTTGGCCGTGGTCACGGGGTTG
The DNA here is from genome assembly GCA_938049125.1 of uncultured Clostridia bacterium. Classification (GTDB taxonomy): domain Bacteria; phylum Bacillota; class Clostridia; order Oscillospirales; family Oscillospiraceae; genus RGIG3159. The sequence goes on along the minus strand of CALICR010000196.1, from coordinate 4,888 downwards.
CCGTGGGCACGGATGAGGTCCAGCAGGTCCGCAGCCTGGAGAAAGACGGTGGCGGTGTTGTCGTTGGGGTGGACGCCGATGCGGCCCGGCGGCAGCAGGAAGTCCTCGTCCAGGAAGAACCGGACGTTCCGGGCCCGGTCCCGGAGCAGGGCCAGCGGCGAGACGGAGCCGGGCATCAGGCCGAGGTAGCAGATAAGCTCGTCCGGCGAGGCGAAGCCGAGGGAGCGTGTGCCGTAGGTCCGGCGGAACGCCTTGAGGTCCACGCGCTTTTCACCGCGGACGGTGAGGAGATAGTAATTCAGCTTTTTGTCGTCGCGGACGAAGAGATTTTTCGCGTCGGCCTCGGGGTGGGGGAGGTGGAGCGCGGCGCACTCCTCCATGTTGAAGACGGCGCGGTGCTCCACCGCCTCGAAGTCCACGCCCCGGGCGCGGAGAAAGGCATAGGTTTCCTGCTTGGTCATGGGGATCAGGTCCTTTCCGGCTGGATTTTCTCTATTGTACCAGCCCGCCGCCGCGGAGGCAAGGGGAAAGATCCGGTGAAGCGAACGCTTGTTTGCATGGACGCGCTGTGCTATAATAAAAAATAAGAAAAACGACTTTGGGAGGAACCGGCAGATGACAGATTTGATCCAGGGGCTGAACCCGGCGCAGCGGGAGGCGGTCCTGACCACCGAGGGCTATGTGCGCGTCATCGCGGGGGCCGGGTCCGGCAAGACCCGGGCGCTGGCGCATCGCTTCGCCTATCTGGTCAATGAGCTGGGCATCCTGCCGGGCAACATCCTTTGCGTGACCTTTACGAACAAGTCGGCGGCGGAGATGCGTCAGCGCATCCACGCCCTGACCGGCGACAACGACACGGGCTACATCAATACCTTCCACGGCTTCTGCGTCTCCGTTTTGCAGGAGGACAGCCACGCGGTGCAGTACCCGAAGAGCTTTCTGGTGCTGGACAACTCCGACATCGATGCCATGCTCCAGCACATCTACGAGGAGCGGGGCCTGACGCTGCGGAGCATGACCTTCGCCGCGGCCCGGGACATGATCGAGATCCGCAAGCTCTTCAAGGAGCCGGAGTATTACCGGGACATGATCACCATGTCCCTCGACACCCTGCGGGAGAAGTACGAGGCGGCGACGGAGGCCGGGGACATCATCTTCTACGGCTATCTCTACCAGGAGAAAAAGTGCTTCGGCCTCGACTACAACGACCTCATCAAATTCTCGCTCTACATCTTCGCCCAGCAGCCGGAGATCCGCCGCAAGTGGCAGCAGCGGCTCGAATATATCATGATCGACGAGTTCCAGGACATTGATCTGCTCCAATATGAGCTGATGTCGGTGCTCTGCGGCTTCCACAGGAACCTTTTCATCGTGGGAGATCCGGACCAGACCATCTACACCTGGCGCGGCGCCGACGTGAAGTATCTGCTGGACTTCGACAAGGCTTTCCCAGGCACGAAGACTGTCCTCATGACGGACAACTACCGCTCTGCGCCGGAAATTCTGGCGGCGGCCAACTCGCTGATCTCGAAAAACAAGCTCCGCATCCCCAAGGATCTGCGGCCGACGCGGCCCGCGGGGCCGCCGGTGCTCTGCTGCTTCGCCGAGACCCAGGAGGCGGAGGCAAAGTGGATGGCTGCCGAGATGCGGAAGCTCCTGGCGCAGGGCGTACCGCTCCGGGACATGACCGTGCTCTACCGCGCCCACTATGTGACCCGGACCGTGGAGGAGGTGCTGCTGGAGGAGAAGGTGCCCTACACCATCTACAGCGGCGTCCAGTTTTTCGCCCGGGCGGAGATCAAGGACGCGCTCAGCTATCTCCGGCTCATCGTCTACCGGGACGACCTCTCCTTCCGCCGCGTGGCCAACGTGCCGCGGCGCAACCTGGGCAAGCGGCGCATGGCCTTCCTGGAGGAGACGGCAGCGCAGGCGGGCTGCACGCTCTATCAGGCCATGCGGGACCATCTGGAGGACCCCATTTTTCAGGGCACCAAGGCCCGGCAGCTGGCGGACCTCGTGGAGCGCTTCGGGGCGAACTGCCATGACCGGCCCATCTCCGAGGTGCTCTCGGACCTTCTGGACAAGAGCGGCTACGAGCGGGCGCTGCGCACCGAGGGCAGCCAGGAGCGGCTCGACAACCTGGCGGAGCTGAAGCAGTCGGTCTACGAGTACGAGATGAGCTGCGGCGAGGAGAGCACCCTGGAGCACTACCTCAGTCACGTGGCCCTCTTCTCGAACAGCGACGCGGCGGAGCCGGGGGACAAGGTGAAGCTGATGACGGTCCACGCCGCCAAAGGCCTGGAGTTCCCCTACGTCTTCCTCTGCGGCATGAACGAGGGTATCTTCCCCTCCCGCAGGGTGCGGACCCGGGAGGGCATGGAGGAGGAGCGGCGGCTGGCCTTCGTGGCCCTGACCCGGGCGGAGCGGGGACTGTACCTGTCCGAGGCCGACGGGCGGAACTTCGACGGCTCGCCCCGGTATCCCTCCCGGTTCCTGCTGGACATTGACCCGGGCCTGCTGACCTTCGCGCAGCCGCCCCAGCCGGGTCTGCTCCAGTCCGCCGGGGACTATATTGCGCACAGCGAACGCTTCCTGCCCGGTGCGGCGGACACGGCGGTCTTCCCCATCGGGACCCGGGTGCGCCATGTCATGTTCGGGCCGGGCACCGTGCTGGACGTGGACCTCGACAAGGGCGCCCACGTGGTCCGCTTCGACGCCATGGAGACGCCCCGCAGCATCTCCTTCCGCGCCCGCCTGGAGCGGTGCGATTGAGCGGAGGGACAGCGGCAGAAACCATTTGCCATCATTTACGGGAACGCCCCGCCTTGCATCGCAGGGCGGGGCGCTTGCGGTATTTGGGCGGTCAGAGAACCGAAATCTCGCGGATATTGACCTCGTTTCCGGTCTGAAGCCACGTTTTGTCGCTGCCGCAGCGGGGGCAGGTCTTGCCATGCTCCACAGTCGGGTAAGTTTTGCCGCAGGCGTCGCAGTAGGTGACGGCAGGCAGGCGCTCGACCAGAAGCTCGCAGTCCTCGAGCATCGGCGTGCGCTTGCAGTTCCATTTCCAGACGTCGAGCAGGTACTCCGGGATGACCGTGGAGACCTCGCCGACCTCCAGCGTGACGCTGTGGACGCGCGCCGCGCCGTTGTCCTTGGCGACCTGCACGACGCTGTCCGCGATGTGAAAGACGATACCGAGTTCGTGCATGTCTCAGCCCTTCTTTTCGACCTTTTTGACCCGGATGCTCTCGCCGAGGCGCTTGCCCGCCATCGAGAGGATGCCCTTCATCTTGTCCTCCGCCTTCATCATCTTCGAGCACTCGGGGTGGTCGCGCTTGAGGTGGATGGCGTCGAAGGCGCACTTCGTGGTGCAAACGCCGCAGCCGATGCACTTGTTGGGATCGACCCAGCTTGCGCCGCAGCCGAGGCAGCGCGCCGTCTCGATCTTCACCTGCTCCGCCGTCAGCGTCCTGTGCGCGTCGCGGAAGGAGCGCGGATCGATCGAAGCGTCCATGCCCGCCTCCTGCCGTCCCGCGTGGTCGTAGCTTGGCACGGAGATGTTGTCCTTGTCGAGCATGATGAAGTCGCGGCGGTTGCGTCCGGTGGTGAGGGACGCGCCCTTGTGGACGTAGCGGTGGAGCGACTCCGCCGCGCACTTGCCGTCCTCGATGGCGTCGATGGCGAACTTCGGCCCGTGGAACACGTCGCCGCCGACGAAGATGTCCGGCTCTGCGGTCTGGTAGGTCAGCGGGTCGGCGACCGGGTAATTGCCGCGGTGGAACTCCACCTTCGTGCCGGTGAGCAGCCCGCCCCAGTTGATCGCCTGACCGATGGCGAACACGACGTGATCCGCCTTCAGCTCCATGGTCTCGCTTTCCTCATAGAGCGGGGAGAAGCGCTTCGTCTCCGGGTCGATGGTGCGGGTGCAGCGCTTGAAGCGCACGGCGGTGACGTGGCCGGCGTCGTTCTTGACCAGCTCCGCGGGACCCCAGCCGGCGCAGATGTCGATTTTCTCCTCCAGAACCTCGGCGATCTCGTTTTTGGAGGCGGGCATGGTCTCGCGGGACTCGAGGCAGACCATGCTGACCTTCGTCGCGCCGAAGCGCTTCGCGGTCTTTGCGCAGTCCACCGCGACGTTGCCGCCGCCGATGACGACGGTGTCGCCCTCCATCCGCTGCGTCTCGTCCTCGAGCGCATGGTGCAGGAAGTCAACGGCGATGGCGGTGCCCTTCGCGTCCTCGCCGGGCACGCCGGGCAGCCTGCCGCCCTGGCAGCCGATGGCGACGTAGAAGGCTTCAAAGCCCTGCTCCCGCAGCTCCGGAATGGTGACGTCCTTGCCGACCTCGACGCCGCAGCGGATCTCCACGCCAAGCTCGCGGATGACCTGGATCTCGGCGTCGATGATGTTCTTTTCGAGCTTGAAGGACGGGATGCCGTAGGTCAGCATGCCGCCGGGCTTTGCGCTCTTTTCAAAGACGACGGGCTTGTAGCCCTTGGTGGCAAGGTAATAGGCGGCGGAGAGACCGGCGGGGCCGGAGCCGATGACGGCGATCTTCTGCGCCCAGTGGGTCAGGCGGCTCGACGCGATGACGACGGGCGGGATGTAGCGCGTCCCGGCGCAGAGATCCTGCTCTGCGAGGAACTTCTTGACCGCGTCGATGGCGACGGCTTCGTCGATGGTGCCGCGGGTGCAGGCTTCCTCACAGCGCTTGTTGCAGATGCGTCCGCAGACCGCCGGGAAGGGGTTGTCCTTCTTGATGAGGGCAAGCGCCTCCTGATATTTACCCTGCGCCGCCAGCTTGAGGTAGCCCTGCACGGCGACGTGGGCGGGACAGGCGGTCTTGCAGGGCGCGGTGCCCTTGTCGTAGCAGTTCTTGCGGTTGTTGTC
>CALICR010000195.1 GCA_938049125.1 uncultured Clostridia bacterium | reverse complement strand
GCCCACCTGCGTCAGCGCCTCCCCGGCCAGGACCCGCTGCTCCACGATGGTGCCGCTCCGGGCCGCCACCACGTCGGTGACAAGGTTTCGGTCCAGCAGCTCCGGCGGCTTTTTTCGCTCCCGCACCAGAATTTCACAGTGCCCGCCGGAGCAGTTCACCGCCGCCCACTGGAGGCCGTCCACGGTGTTCAGCAAATGGTTTTTGACGTTCTGGGACGAAATGCTGTCGTTCCGCGCGCCGAAGCAGACGCCCAGCTCCGCTGCGGCCCGCAGAATTTCCGCCGACGGCACCCGCTCGTTACCGGACACGGACACGGTCCAGACATAGCGCGGCAGCACCAGCACCGCGAGGAGCGCCAGCGCCCAGCCCAGCAGCAGGCAGGGCCGCCGGATCACCCGGGGCAGCGCCCAGAGGCCGGGGCGCAGCTGCTCCGAGACAATCTCCGCCTGGGCGCGCCCGGCGATGTGCCGGACCCGGCGGAGGCTGTGCCAGGGCACCGTGATGCGCACCGTCAGCGCGTCCACCGGCGTCACGTCCCAGAACCGCAGTCCCGCCTCCGTGAGCTTATTCAGGCAGTATTCCGGCGCGGCAGCGCACAGCTCCAGCACGGCACAGCCCCGGAGCCGCTTCCAAGCGCCCGTCATGGCTTCCGCCTTTCCAGCCGCAGAGCGCGGATCATGCCGTAGACGATCAGCTTCTCCCGGTCCATCATCCGGATGGTCAGCCCCTCGCCCTCGACGCAGACTGTGCCGAAATTGGCCTTGATGCAGACGGCCTGCTCCGAATAGGCGGAGATGCCGCGGTGCTGCTCAATGAGTACCGCCGCATCCCCGGTCAGCTCCACCACCGGCAGGCCACTGAGAATTTCCGGCGGGATCCCAAGCTTTTCAGACGCGGCGCGGACAAAGTCATAAAGTTCTCCCATCGCCTCACCCCCTCGGCAAAGCTTATGTGCGGCGGGCAAATATTTTCCCGCCGCTGCACATATTCTTGAGGCGAGGTGAGGTTATGAAACGATTCCTGCGCACCGGCGGCACGCTCCTCAGCGCCCTCGGCATCATTGCCGTACTCCTGCTCTGCGCCGGAGACACGGCGGAGGCCGCGGCGGACGCCCTGCATCTCGCGGCCACGGTGCTCGTGCCCAGCCTGTTCCCCTTCGCCGTGCTCTCGGGCTTTCTGGCGGCGCGCGGGACCGCGGCGGCCTGGCGGCGGCCCCTGGGACGGCTGACCGCCCGGCTGTTCCATGCGGACCCGGGCTGCGCCGCCGCCTGGGCCATGGGCTGGCTCTGCGGCTTCCCCATCGGGGCCGCGGTCCTCGCCGCCCTGACGGCCCGGGGCGGCATCCGCCGGGACAGCGCCGCCCGGATGCTCCCGGTCTGCTCCTGCGCCGGGCCGGGCTTCCTCGTCACCGTGGCCGGCGCGCAGCTGCTCAGGTCCCGGCGGGCCGGGTGGCTTCTGCTGCTGGTCCATCTCGCCGCGTCGCTCCTCGCGGGCCTGACGTTGCGCCCGGTGGAGCCGCCGCCCGAAGCGCCGGATCCGCCCGGGGACGCGCCGCCCTCCCTGCCCGTCGCCTTCACGGAGGCCGTCCGCGGCGCGGCCCTCGCCATGGTACAGCTCGCAGGCTTCCTCGTCTTCTTCTCCATGCTGCTGGCCCTCCTCCGCCGGGCCGCAGGTGCGATGGGTCTCGGAGCGGGCGCGATGCTGCTCCTCTCGGGCCTCCTGGAGCTGACGAACGGGCTCCAGCTGCTCACTCAGACCGCCGCGCCGCTGCCGCTGCGCTTTCTGCTCTCCGCCGCCATGCTGGGCTGGTCCGGCCTCTGCGTCCACGCGCAGGTCCTGTCGCTGGCCCTGCCCGCAGGCCTTCCGGCGCGGCCCTACCTCCGGGGCAAGCTGCTCCACGGGCTGTACAGCGCCCTGCTCTCCCTGCTCATGCTGCCGCTGCTCGCCGGGGAGACAGCACCGGCGGCCGCCTTTCCGGCCCCCGCGCCGGAGGCCGAGTGGCTCTGGCGCGCCGCCTGCGTGGCCCTTCTTGCGCTTTTTTTCATTTTACTCTGGAAATCCGGCGCGGGATTTGGTATCATAAAGAAAACGGACCAAGGGGGCGGCAAGCGTCATGCTGTTCGATGAGAAGGAATACCGGTTCTGCGTCAACTGTGCCCAGGCAGCGGAGCTGGACGAGGACACCATGCTCTGCAAGCGGAAGGGCCCCGTGCGGAAGGACGGCTGCTGCCGCCGCTTCTGCTACGATCCCCTGCGCCGGGAGCCATCCCCCCACCGGGAGACCCTCCTGCCCACGGATGGTCTGGACTTCAGCCTCTGAGCAGATTCAACGTACCCCACATTTGTATATATGGAGGACGCGGATATGAAAAAAGCGATCGTTCTGGTTCTCATGCTGCTCCTGACGCTGGCGCTGGCCGCCTGCGGCGCAAACGGGACGCAAGACAGCGACAGCTTTACCGTAGGCGAAGCGCCTTCCGGCGCGGAGGGCGCCGCCTTGGCCGGGCAGCCCGCTTCGCTGTATCTCGAGGCGAATTCTGATGCCGAAATACAGACGGAGGAGTTTCTCAAAACGAACACGACAAAGATCGTTGTGTCCGCGGAGGAGCTGGAGCCGTCTGCGGAGGTGGCGCTGTTCCTCTACGCGCAGGAGAACGCGGCGGAGCCTATCGCCTATGCAACGCTCTCCGAGGGCAGCCAAGAGGCCGCGTTTACAAATCTGACCTCCGCCGTGTCCTACAAGGTCGGCGGGAAGCTTACCGGCGGCACTGCGCCGGTCACTCTGACGATCACAGACTGACCGCGCCTTTGCCCCCTTGACACAGCAAAAAAACGTGCTACCATCTCCTACGTTCACGCGGAGGGCAAGCCGTTCATCAGAAACTGCGAGCCGGATAAGGTGACAGGCTGAGACGCCTGTTCTCTTATCCGGCTTTTCTGCGTTTCCGGCCCGCGCATCAGGAGGTTTTTCTATGGATCTGCTTCAGGACAATGTCAAACGGCTCTACTTCAAATTTCTGACCGCCGCCTTCGGCAGCGCGCTCATCTCCAGCATCTACGGCGTCGTGGCCATGGCCATGGTGGGCCAGTACCACGGTCCCCGGGGCTCCGCCGCCATGGGCGTCATCACGTCGGTCTGGAATCTCATCTACAGCCTCGGCCTGCTCACGGGCATCGGCGGCTCCGTGCTGTTCAGCGTCGAGAAGGAGAAGCGGCAGGACGACCCGGACGCCGCAAACGCCTGCTTCACCGTGGCGGCCGCGGCCACCGGTGCCATCGCGCTGGCGATCTGGGCGCTGTTCCGGTGCTTCGAGACACCGATACTCCGGCCCTTCGGCGCGGATGACGCGCTGCTTCCCCTCCGCCGCGCCTACCTCTCCGCCGCGAAGTGGACGGTGCCCGTCTACCTGCTCACCCAGCTTTTCCTTATCCTCCTCATTTATTCTGATCTCTGATTTGTGCGTACAACTCACTATCGGACGGCAGTACCGCCCGGCGGAAATAGTTGCAGTAGATGCCGCTCCGGCTGATGATCTGCACACAGCAGTGCGGCTCTCCGTCATCCAGCAGAATGCAGCTGCCGTGGTCATAGCAGCAGCATCGCCGGCGCACCAGTCTGTTGACCCGCCCTCGCTGGGACGGGTATATTCTCCATTTCATCATCTCACCGCCTTCATTCCCCAAAAGGGGGATGCAGTGGAATAGTCGAGCACAAAAAAGTGGCCTCTGTTTTTGGGATGGCGAAATGCTGTGGACTGTTTTTAGTCCACGGTATCTTGTATTTTTGTTCGTATAATGATATAATTCGTTCAAAAATGAAAGGAGATAGGGACGATGGACAATTGGAAAGAACGATTTGGCCGAGCGTTTGACGACAGTAACTACTTCTACGAGGTTCTGGAAGTGCTGTTTTACGAAAATGGTGACGAGGCAGAGCGTGTAATCGAATTGAATATGGATATGTTTCGGGAATTTTGCCGCCATGTTCAAAGCACCTATCAGAATCTCTTTGTGGGAGCGGAGAATCCCCGCCATTATATGACGCTCGTGGAGCCCTATATATCGCTGGCGAAGATTGCATTTGCGCCCGTATACATCGACAGTGCACACGAAACTCTGCAGGCCTTTGCGGAGTTTGCATGTGAGGCTATAAGCCTGATTCAATTTGTCGGCTCCACGGAAGACCAGCTTCTGCTTCCCGCCAGCGAGACCCCCGGTGATGGCAGATATGCGGTGCTGTATGATTTTGAAGAAGATACACCGGAAGCTGTGTGGGAACGAGTTGAACGGTGGAGGAGTTGATTCCATGCCTGTGAAACAGCCGAAAAAACTGCTGATTATGAATATCCTGGACATCCTGCGGAAGTACTCCGACGAGGAGCACCGCCTGAGTCAGAAGGACATCACCGAGATTCTGAAAACCGAATACGATATGACC
>CALICR010000194.1 GCA_938049125.1 uncultured Clostridia bacterium | reverse complement strand
ACATCTACAACGAGCCGAAGAACGCCTTCGTGGCCGACTTTATCGGCGAGAGCAACATCGTGGACGGCGTGATGCTGGAGGACCGCCGCGTCAGCTTCTCCGGACACACCTTCGACTGCGTGGACAGCGGCTTCGGCAAAAACGAGCCGGTGGACGTGGTGGTCCGGCCCGAGGACGTGGACATCGTGCCGCTGGAGCAGGGGATGCTGCGGGGCACCGTCACCTCCGTCACCTTCATGGGCGTCCACTATGAGATCATCGTGGACATCGGCGGCTTCAAGTGGATGATCCAGACTACGGACTTCTGTCCCGAGGGCAGCACCATCGGCCTCTTCATCGAGCCGGATGCCATCCACATCATGAAAAAATCCGAGTATTCCGACCTGTTCGGCGACTACTCCTCCTACAGCATGGAGATGGACGAGCTGTCCAACGCAGAGGAGGACGACGCATGAAAGAGACCCGTCAGGGGCGGCGGGTCCGGCTGGCGGACCGCGCGGCGCTGATGCCCTACGGCATCTGGGCGGCGCTCTTCGTCATCGTGCCGCTGATCTTTATCGCCTACTATGCCTTTACGGACAACGGCTTCGGCTTCACCACGGAGAACATCACCCGCTTTTTCACCGCCGTCTCCACCGTCACCGGCGAGGACGGCGCGGAGCGGGAGGTCCGGACCTATCTCCTGATCTTCTGGCGCTCCCTCAAGCTGGCGCTCATCTCCACGGCGCTCTGCCTGCTGCTGGGCTACCCCATCGCCTACATCATCGCCCAGGCCTCGCCCCGGGCACAGAAGACCATGATGACGCTGCTCATGGTGCCCATGTGGATGAACTTCCTGATCAGGACCTACGCCTGGATGACCATCCTCCAGGACACGGGCCTGCTCAACGGCCTGCTGAAGGCCCTCCACCTCGGCACGGTGCAGATCATCGGCACCGAGGGGGCCGTGGTCGTCGGCATGGTCTATGACTACCTGCCCTTTATGATCATGCCCATCTACTCCATCATGGCGAAGATGGACGGCAAGCTGCTGGAGGCCGCCCGGGACCTCGGGTGCAACAACCTCGGCGTGCTGCGGCGCGTCATCTGGCCCCTGAGCCTGCCCGGCGTCATCTCCGGCATCACCATGGTGCTGGTGCCCTCCATCAGCACGTTCTACATCTCCCAGAAGCTGGGCAACGGCCGCATCTACCTCATCGGCGACGCCATCGAGGGCCAGTATGTGGCGGGCAATCTCCACTTTGCCGCGGCCATCGCCTTCATCCTGATGGTCATCCTGCTGGCCAGCATGGCCCTGGCCAACGCCTGGACCCGGCGGCATGTCTATGGAGGCGCGTAACGATGAAAACTGCTTCGAAAATCTACACGGTGCTGATCTTTTTCTTCCTCTTCGCGCCCATCGCCATTCTGCTGGTGTTCTCCTTCAACGAGGCCAAGAGCCTCTCGGTGTTCTCCGGCTTTTCCCTCAAGTGGTACCGGGAGCTGTTCCGGGACGGGGAGACGCTGAAGGCCGTACGCAACACGCTGATCCTGGCAGTCAGCGCCTCGCTCATCGCCACGGTCATGGGCACCGCCGCCGCTGTCGGCATCAACAAGCTGCGTAGGCGCTGGCTCCGGGCGGCGATGAACACCGTCACGAACATCCCCATGATCAACCCGGAGATCATCACCGGCATCTCGCTGATGCTCATGTTCGTCTTTGTCGGCTCCCTGTTCGGCAAGACCACGAGCCTCAGCTTCTGGACCATGCTCATCTCCCACGTCACCTTCTGCCTGCCCTATGTCATTTTACAGGTGCTCCCGAAGCTCCAGCAGATGGACAAGGCGCTGCCCGAGGCGGCCATGGACCTGGGCTGCACGCCCCTGCGGGCCTTCCTGCGGGTGGAGGTGCCGGAGATCCTGCCCGGCGTCGTCACCGGCATGATCATGGCGTTCACGCTGTCGCTGGACGACTTCGTCATCAGCTATTTCACCCAGGGCAACGGCTTCCAGACCCTGCCCATCCGCATCTACAGCATGACGAAGAAGACCGTCACCCCGAAGATGTACGCGCTTGCGACCATCATATTCTTTGTGCTGCTTGCCCTGCTGCTGCTCTCAAACCTTGTGGACGATGAGGACAGCCGCCGCGTGCGGGCGGCCCGGAAGACCAAGAAGAAACATGGAGGTAACCAATGAAACGAATTGCTGCGGCCCTGCTGGGCCTGCTGCTGGGCCTGCTGCTGGCGGGCTGCGGCGCAAAGGACACCCTGACGCTCAACGTCTACAACTGGGGTGAGTACATCTCGGACGGCTCCGAGGACTCCCTCGACACCATCAAGGCCTTTGAGAGCTGGTATGAGGAGACCTACGGCACCGCCGTCAAGGTCAACTACAGCACCTACGCCAGCAACGAGGACCTCTACGCCAAGCTCAAGAGCGGCGCGGTCAGCTACGACGTCATCATCCCCTCGGATTACATGATCGCCCGCATGGCCAGTGAGGATATGCTCCTGCCCCTGAACTACGACAACATTCCCAACTATCAGTACATCGACGACAGCTTCCACGGCCTCTACTACGACGCCGAGGACCAGTACACCGTGCCCTATACCTACGGCATCGTCGGCATCATCTATGACGCCAACCAGGTGGACGAGGCGGACGCGACGGGCTGGGACCTCATGTGGAATGAGAAGTACAGCGGCAAGATCCTCCAGTACAACAATTCCCGCGACGCCTTCGGCACCGCCATGTACAAGAACGGCCTCGACGTCAACGCCGAAGATATGGCGGTCTGGGACGACGCCCTGGAGACGCTGCTCCAGCAGCGGCCTTTGGTCAAGAGCTATGTCATGGACGAGATCTACAACATGATGGAGTCCGGCGAGGCGGCCATCGCCTCCTACTACGCGGGCGACTACTTCACCATGCTGGACGCCCAGGCCGACAGCGTCGACCTCCGGTTCTACTATCCGGAGCCCACCAACTACTTCATCGACGCCATGTGCATCCCCAAGGGCTGCCAGAACCAGGAGCTGGCCGAGTGCTTCATCAACTACATGCTGAGCGAGGAGCCCGCGGTGGCCAACGCGGAGTATATCTATTACGCCTCCCCGAACCGCCTGGTTTATGAGAGCGCGGACTACATCGAGGAGATGGGCGAGGAGGCCATGGACATCCTCTATCCCGACCTCGGCGACTTTGCCGCCCAGTACAACGAGTACGCCTACCGGAACCTCAGCCCCGAGCTGCTGGACCACATCAACACCCTCTGGGAAAACCTGAAGATCAGCTGATCCACTGAAACAGACGCTCCCGCGGCCCCAAGGGCTGCGGGAGCGATTTTTGCGCGGAGAAAAAACGCGGGCCTCCCGGATGCCGGAGGGCTCGCGCGTTCTCAAATCCTGGGGTCAGCGCTCATAATCGAACTCGAAATCGTAAATGCTGACGGTGTCGCCGTCCTCGATGCCCATCTCCTCGAGCCGGTCGTAGAGGCCGGACTTGCGGAGCTGGCGGTCGAAATAGTTGCGGGACTCGTAGTCGGCGAAGTTGATGTCCGCGATGAGCCGCGCCAGCCATGCGCCCTCGACCAGATAGAGATCACCCTCCCGGCGGATGCGCAGGTCCTTGGCGTCCCCGGCCTCCTGGAGCGGCTTGACGTAGTCCGGCTCGTAGACCGTGACGGGCGGCAGGCTGCGGAGGCGGTAGGCGATCTGCCGCGTCAGCTCCTTCGTGCCCTGGTGGGCGGCGGCGGAGATGACGAAGAACTCGTAGCCCGCGGCCTCGACGTGGGCGCGCAGACGCTCCAGGTTATCGCTGTCCGGCGGCAGCAGGTCCGTCTTGTTGGCTGCCACCAGCATGGGCCGCTCTGCCAGCTCCGGCGAGTACTGCTTGAGCTCGGCGTTGATCTTCTCGAAGTCCTCTACGGGGTCGCGGCCCTCGCTGCCGGAGACGTCCACAATGTGGACCAGCAGGCGGCAGCGGTCGATGTGGCGCAGGAAGTCGTGGCCGAGGCCCGCACCCTCCGCCGCACCCTCGATGATGCCCGGGATGTCCGCCATGACGAAGGACACGCCCTCCTCGACATAGATGACGCCGAGGTTGGGGTAGAGGGTCGTGAAGTGGTAGTTGGCGATCTTCGGCCGGGCGTTGGACGTTACGGAGAGCAGCGTGGACTTGCCCACGTTGGGGAAGCCCACCAGGCCCACGTCGGCCAGCAGCTTCAGCTCGAGAATGACCTCGTGCTCCTCGCCGGGCAGACCGGCCTTGGCGAAGCGCGGCACCTGGCGCGTCGGCGTGGCGAAATGCTTGTTGCCCCAGCCGCCGCGGCCGCCGCGGCAGAGCACGTAGTCCTCGGAGGAGGACATATCCTGCATGATCTCGCCGGTCTCGGCGTCCCGGACCACGGTGCCCCGGGGCACGCGGATGATGAGATTCTCGCCCCGCTTGCCGCTCTTCATGCCGCCCTGGCCGTCCTGACCCGGAGCGGCGGCGTATTTGCGCTTGTAGCGGAAGTCCAGCAGCGTGGAGAGGTTGTCGTCCACCCGCAGGATGACGCTGCCGCCGTGGCCGCCGTCGCCGCCGTCGGGGCCGCCCGCCGCCACGAATTTCTCCCGGTGGAAGGCGATGGCGCCGTTGCCGCCGTTGCCGGCCTTGACGGAGATGCGCACTTTATCAATGAACATATCCAGCACTCCTTTCCCGGCCGGAGGGGCCGTTCACAGAAAAAACCCCGAACATAGGAGTATGTTCGGGGTTCCTGATGCAACAAATTACTGCTCGATGGGATACACGGAAGCCATCTTGCGGTCCTTGCCCATGCGCTCAAACTTGACCTTGCCGTCCACCAGGGCGAACAGGGTGTCGTCGGAGCCGATGCCGACGTTGTTGCCCGGATGGATATGCGTGCCTCTCTGGCGAACGAGAATGTTGCCGGCGAGCACGAACTGCCCGTCTGCGCGCTTGGCGCCGAGGCGCTTGGACTCGGAATCACGGCCGTTCTTGGTGGAGCCGCCGCCTTTCTTATGAGCGAAGAACTGGAAACTGAGCTTAAACATGGTTTACACCTCCATAACCTCGATATAATCCGGATAGTCGTCCCGCGCACTGCAAAGCGTCAGCATGAGCCCGGCCAGGAGGTCCTGGACCGCGTCCTCGTGCTCTTCGCAGGAGGCGGGGAGTTTCAAGGTGACACGGGCCTCGTCTTCCTTCACCTTGACTTTGGCCTTCACGCCCATCACATCCACGATGGTGGTGATGGCCAGGTTGACAGCGGCGGAAACGATGGCGCAGACGATGTCCGTACCTTCCTCACCGTAGCCGCTGTGGCCCGCGCAGCAGAATCCCTCGATTCTGTCTGCTGGATTGAAAAACTCGATTCTGGTCATCAGAAGGAGATCTTTTCAATCTGCACCTTGGTGTAGGGCTGTCTGTGGCCCTGGCAGCTCTTGGAGTCCTTCTTGGCGCGGTACTTGAAGACGCGGATCTTCTTGCCCTTGCCGTTCTTCAGGACCTTGGCCTCGACCGCCGCGCCCGCGACTGCCGGAGCGCCGAACTTGGAGTTCTCGCCGTCCAGGATAGCCAGCACCTGATCGAAGGTCACGGTGGCATCGGCCTCCGCATTGAGCTTTTCAATGAAGAGAATGTCGCCTTCCTTGACGTTGTACTGCTTACCGCCGGTAACAATAATTGCCTGCATGGTTGCACCTACCTTTTTTGTAGACTCGCTCTGGAGGCGCGGACGGGACGTCCGGCTTCGGCCTCTTCAATGCGGCTTTCCAATTATACCATCCGCCACCGGTGAAGTCAAATGTTTTTTCAGTTTTTTTCAAGAAAATCCGGACTTTTCCCGCCTTCTTCCCGGCGGAGATTGACCCGGCGCGGCGGATTTGCTATATTGTAGAAAACGGAAGGGGGGACTCCGCATGAAACGACGCCGGGCCGGGGCGCTGGCGCTCCTGGTTTTGCTCCTGCTCCCGCTCTGCGGCTGCGCGCCGCAGGCGGATACCCGGGAGATTTTTGCCATGGATACGGTCATGGAGCTGACGGTCTACGGCTCCGGAGCCGCGGACCGCACCAGGGAGACGGCGGAACTGCTCTCCGGGCTGGAGGCGAAGCTCTCCGTCACCCGGGCGGACAGCGAGGTCGCCCGGCTCAACGCGGGCAAGACCGTGGACCTCTCTAAGGAGACGGCGGAGCTGCTGCGCCGGAGCCTCCGCCTCCGGGACGAGACCGGCGGAGCGCTGGAGCCGTTCCTCTACCCGCTGACGCGGCTCTGGGGCTTTACCACCGGGGACTACCGGGTGCCCTCGGACGCGGAGATCGCGGAGACCCTCGCGGGCATCCGAGGCGGCAGCTATACCCTGGAAGGGGACACGGCGTCCCTCCATGGCCTTGCGCTGGACTTTGGGGCCGTGGCCAAGGGCTATGCCGGGCAGCTGGCGGCGGAGCGGCTCCGGGCGGCGGGCGTCACATCGGCCATCCTGTCCTTAGGCGGGAACGTGCAGACCGTGGGCCTGAAGCCCGACGGAAGCCTCTGGAACGTGGCCATCCGGGACCCGGAGGACCCCGAGGGCTACCTGGGCGTCCTCGCGGTGGGGGAGACGGCGGTGGTCACCTCCGGCGGCTACCAGCGCTATTTTGAGGAGGACGGTGTGCGCTACATTCATATTTTAGACCCCGAAACGGGCCGCCCGGCGGACGCGGGGCTTTCCTCCGTCACCATTGTGTCCGCGGACGGGCTGCTGGCCGACGGGCTCTCCACGGCGCTCTACGTCCTGGGCCTGGACCGGGCGGAGGCGCTCTGGCGGGACCGCAGCGACTTTGAGGCGGTGCTCGTGGCGAAGGACGGGGCCATTTATGTGACCGCGGGGCTGGCCGAGGCCTTCTCCGGGGCAGAATTTCAGGTGATCGAGAGATGAAGACGAAATACTGGGTCCTGCTGTTCGCGGCGATGCTGGCACTCTGCGCCGGGCTGTCCCTCCTGCTGCTGCGCGGGAGCGGGAGCGCGCGTGCCGAGATCTGGTCCGATGGGAAGCTGCTCCGCACCGTGGACCTGCATCGGGACCAGACCTTCACGGTGGAGACGGACCTGGGGACCAACACCGTCGAGGTGCGCGGCGGGACCATCCGCGTCACCGAGGCGGACTGCCCGGACCAGATCTGCGTCCGGCGGGGGGCCTGCTCCGGCGGCGCGCCGGTGGTGTGCCTGCCGCACCGGCTCGTCATCCGCTTCACCGGCGGCGGGACCGTCGACGCCGCCGCGGGCTGAGCGAATAAAGCGCACAGAGGCGGGGAATACTAAGACGGCGGATGTTGTGTAAATGCACAAAAACTTGAGCGGAAATTGTTGAAAACGCTGATTTCTCAAAAAACGCAAAAAATGATTGAAAATTGGGAATTGCCGGTGCTATAATGTGTTCAGGATGTGATGGAAACGTTTTCAACACATTCGAATCTTACGCACGATCATAATTTTGATGGGAGGAAAACCACAATGAAGAAACTGATTGCGCTGCTTCTCGCGGTCATGATGGTTCTGAGCTTGGTCGCCTGCGCAGCGAAGGACAACACCGCTGCCGACGCGTCCAAGGACACCGAGACCGAAGAGAAGACCGACGACACCGCCAAGGAAGAGACCCCCGCTGAGGAGACTCCTGCTGAGGAGACCCCTGCTGACGACACCGCCTCCACTGCGGCCGGCTCCGTCTACTACCTGAACTTCAAGCCTGAAGCGGACGAAGCCTGGCAGAAGCTGGCTGCGGACTACACCGCTGAGACCGGCGTGCCGGTCAAGGTCGTCACCGCTGCTTCCGGCGACTATGACAAGACCCTGAGCGCCCAGATGGGCAAGGATGGTGCTCCCACCCTGTTCAACGTCGGCAACAGCGCTGCGGTTGCAAACTGGGACGACTATTGCCTCGACCTCACCGACAGCAAGCTGGCGGGCGAGCTGACCACGCAGGATTTCAACCTCTACAATGACGCCGGCGAGCTGAAGTCCGTTGGCTACTGCTACGAGTCCTTCGGCATCATCGTCAACAAGGCGCTGCTGGAGAAGGCGGGCCACTCCCTCGACGAGATCAAGGACTTCGCATCCCTGAAGTCCGTTGTGGAAGACATCCATGCCAACGCCGACACGCTGGGCTTTGACGCCTTCACCGCCTCCGGTCTGGACAGCAGCTCCTCCTGGAGATTCTCCGGCCATCTTGCCAACATGCCCCTGTTCTATGAGTTCCGCGACGACGATGTGACCGAGCAGCCCGCTGAGATCACCGGCGCTTACCTTGAGAACTACAAGAACATCTGGGATCTGTACATCAACAACTCCGCGACCGATCCCGCGACCCTCTCCTCCTCCACCGGCGACGAAGCCACCGCACAGTTCAAGGAAGGCAAGGCTGTCTTCTATCAGAACGGTACTTGGGAGTATGCAGGTCTGATCGATTCCGGCATGAAGCCGGAAGACCTCGCCATGATCCCGATCTACTGCGGCGTTGAGGGCGAAGAGAATGCAGCGCTCTGCTCCGGCACCGAGAACTGCTGGGCTGTCAACTCTCAGGCTTCTGAGGAAGACATCCAGGCGACCCTCGACTTCGCATACTGGTGCGTGACCTCCGAGGAAGGCACCAAGATGATGGTCAAGGAGTTCGGCGCGATCCCGTTCAAGAGCGCTCCGGAAGCTGAGAATGTCTTCATCCAGCAGGGCAGCGAGATGCTGGCCGACGGCAAGTACGCTGTGACCTGGGCATTCAACTACACCCCGAACGTGGACTCCTGGAGAGCCGGCCTTGTCACCGCTCTGGCTGCGTATGCTGCAGACCAGTCCGATGCCAACTGGGATGCCGTCAAGACGGCGTTCGTCGATGGCTGGGCGATCGAGTACGCCACGGTCAACGGCTGATTGCCTGTTTGAGCTGAATATCCGTCAGCGGGGGCTGGGCACGCCTGCCCAGCCCCCGCTTTTCGGGTCATGCATAGGATGAAGACCTGCCACAGGAGCGACTTCGGTGGTAAGTCTTGATCATATGGAAAATCTGTGCGGAGCGTATTATACTATAGGTATCTCTGCGCACGGACCGAACAATGGAGAAATGAAAGAGAGGCTGATTTCAGGTGCGAAAAAGAAAACGTGACGTCAATCAGATGAACAGCAGGCTGATTCGCCGCCCGATCCAGCGGTGGTTCTGGCTGTTTATCCTGCCGGTATTCATCTGCTTCTGCATCGGCTTCCTGTGGCCGTTCCTGCAGGGCATCTACCTGTCCTTCTGCAGCTTCACCGTGCCGCGGGACGCCGAATTCATCGGGATTTCCAACTATACCAAGGCCCTGTCGGAGCCGGCCTTCCGCCACGCCTTCTGGAACACGGCGGCCTTCGCCGTGGTGTCCATCGTGCTCATCAACGTGGTGGCCTTCGCCGTGGCCTACGCCCTGACCCAGAAGATGCGCGGCTCCAACCTGTTCCGTACCGTGTTCTTCATGCCGAACCTCATCGGCGGCATCGTGCTGGGCTATATCTGGTCGCTGATCTTTGACGGCATCCTGAAGCACTACGGCACCTACCTCACGGCCAACGCGACCTACGGCTTCTGGGGCCTCGTCATCCTGGTGGCCTGGCAGCAGATCGGCTATATGATGATCATCTACATCGCCGGACTTCAGGCGGTGCCCGAGGATATGCTGGAGGCGGCGAAGATCGACGGCGCCAACGGAGGTCAGACCCTCTTCAAGGTCATCATCCCCAATGTCATGCCCTCCGTTACCATCTGCACGTTCCTGACGCTGACGAACTCCTTCAAGATGTTCGACCAGAACCTGGCCCTGACCGGCGGTCTGCCCCAGGTCATTGATACGGTAAACAAAGTCAAGATCAATATGTCCGAGCTGCTTGCGCTGAATATCTATTCGACGTATTATGTCAGCAAGAACCATCACGGCATTGCGCAGGCAAAGGCGGTCATCTTCTTCGTGCTGGTTGCGGTGCTGGCGCTGACGCAGCAGTACGCGACCCGGAAAAAGGAGGTGCAGCAGTAATGAAAAAGCGATATTCTGTCGGGAGCAAAGTGCTGACCGTTGTGTTCACGCTGGTCTGCCTCTTCTGGATTATGCCTATCTTTGAAGTGATCATCAACTCCTTCAAGACAAACGACGCCATCAACACAAGCGCCTTTGCGCTGCCGAATGCCCAAACCTTCACGGGCATTGCCAACTACGTCAAGGGCATGACCTTCGGCAACTATCCCTTCCTGAAATCCGCAGGCTACAGCATCTTCATCTCCGTGACCTCCACGCTGCTGATCCTGCTGTGCTGCTCTATGGCGGCCTGGTATATCGCCCGGGTGGGCAGCGGCTTCTCGAAGCTGTTCTACTGCCTCTGCCTGTTCTCCATGATTGTGCCCTTCCAGATGGTCATGTTCACGCTGAGCAACACGGCCTCGGCCCTGAAGCTCAACACGCCCTGGACCATCCCGATCATCTATCTCGGCTTCGGCGCCGGACTGGCGATCTTCATGTTCGTGGGCTTTGTCAAGGGCCTGCCGCTGGAGATCGAGGAGGCCGCCGCCATCGACGGCTGCGGCCCCGTGCGCACCTTCTTTCTCGTGGTGCTGCCGATGCTCAAGCCCACGCTCATTTCCGTCGGCATCCTGGAGCTGATGTGGGTGTGGAACGACTACCTGCTGCCCTACCTCGTGCTCGACATCACGAAGTACCGCACGCTCCCGATCCATGTCCAGTACCTCAAGGGCAGCTACGGCACCGTGGACCTGGGCGCGACCATGGCGATCATCATGATGGCCATCCTGCCCATTATCATCGTCTATCTGTTCTGCCAGAAATATATCATCAAGGGCGTCGCCGCCGGCGCAGTCAAGGGATGACCAAAGGAGCCGTTTCCCCCATGACCATCAAAGACCTTTCCCGCCTCTCGGGCTACTCCCTCGGAACCGTGTCCCGGGTGCTCAACAACCAGCCAAACGTCAGCCAGAAGGCGCGGGATACCATTATGAACATCGTGAACGAGGTCGGCTTTGAGCTGAACACCAACGCAAAGAACCTCAAGCAGCTCAAAAGCACCACCGTGGCGGTGGTGGTCAAGGGCCGCGCCAACGAGCTGTTTGCCCAGCTTGTGGAGGAGATCCAGGCCCGCATGGCCGGGCTGGAGTTCCCCCTCCTCGTGAGCTACATCGACGAGGACGACGATGAGGTCCGCTGCGCCCAGCAGCTCTGTCGGGAGAAAAAGCCCTGCGGCTTCATCTTCCTCGGCGGCACCAGCGAGAACTTCAAGGCGGGCTTCTGGGACATCTCCGTGCCCGCGGTGCTCGTGACAAACACCGCGGCCCACCTGGGCTTCCCGAACCTCTCCAGCGTCACCAGCGACGACACCGCCGCGGCGCGCTGCGCCGTGTCCTACCTGCTGGCCCAGGGCCACCGGGAGATCGCCGTCATCGGCGGCGACGTGGAGAAATCGGAGATCAGCCGTCTGCGCCACGACGGCTGCGTCCAGGCCCTCCAAGCCGCCGGGCGGGAGCAGACCTGCCTCTACGAGACCACCCGGTTCTGCTACCAGGGCGGCTATGAGGCCATGGCCCGCATACTCGACTGCTGCGGCAGCCATGTGACGGCGGTGTTCGCCATGGCCGACGTGCTGGCCATCGGCGCGATCCGCTGCATCCGGGACCACGGCCTGCGGGTGCCTGAGGACATCTCGGTCATCGGACTCGACGGCCTGCCCGTGGGACGGTTCTACAGCCCGAAGCTCACCACCATCCGGCAGAAGACCGCCGAAATGGCGGACCTCTGCGTCCGGACGCTGCTGGAGAGCCTGGAGGGCCAGCCGTCCCGGCACCTGACGGTGCCCTTTGAGCTGGACTGCTATGAAAGCGTCAACCCCTGCGGCGGGGCCGCAGCGGAAACCAACTGAGAAGAGGAAGAAGTATCATGCGAAGCAGCGGAATCCTGATGCACATCACGTCTCTGCCGGGGCCCTACGGCGTCGGCACCCTGGGGAAGGAGGCCTACCGGTTCGTGGACTTCCTCCGGCGGGCCGGCCAGCGCTACTGGCAGATCCTTCCAGTGGGGCCAACGGGCTACGGCGATTCGCCCTATCAGACCTTCTGCACCTTTGCCGGGAACCCCTACCTCATTGATTTGGACCGCCTCAAGGACCTGGGTCTGCTCGAACAGGCGGAGATCGACGCGCGGTCCTTCGGCGATGACCCGGGCCGCGTAGACTACGGCGCACTCTATGAAAACCGCCTCGCCCTTCTGCGCATTGCCTTTGAACGCTTTGCCCGGGATGCCTCCTCCTTTGAGAGCTTCTGCACGGAGCAGGAATTCTGGCTGACGGACTATGTGCGCTTCATGGCGCTCAAGGCCCGCTACGGCGGGAAGAGCTGGACCGAGTGGCCGGAGCCGCTCCGCTTCCGCCGGGAGGAGGCACTCGTTCAGGCGGACGAGGAGCTTGCGGAGGAGATGGACTTCTACCGCTTCCTCCAGTACGCCTTCTTCGTCCAGTGGAAGGCCCTGCGGAGCTACGCCCATGAGAACGGCGTCCGCATCATCGGCGACGTGCCCATCTACGTGCCGCTGGACTCCTCGGATGTATGGTCGAACCCCAAGGACTTCCAGCTCGACAAGGAGCGGCGGCCCACCTGCGTGGCGGGGGTCCCGCCGGACTATTTCTCCGCCGACGGCCAGCTCTGGGGCAATCCGCTCTACGACTGGAAGCGGATGAAGCACGACGGCTACCGCTGGTGGCTCCAGCGGATGCGCGCCGCCGCCGGGACCTTCGACGTGGTCCGCATCGACCACTTCCGCGGCCTCGAGAGCTACTGGGCCGTGCCCTACGGCGAAGCGACGGCCCGGAACGGCGCATGGTGCAAGGGCCCGGGCATGAATCTCATCCGCGCCATCAGGCGGGAGCTGCCGGAGCTTGACTGCATCGCCGAGGACCTCGGCTTCCTGACGCCGGAGGTGACGGCGCTGGTGAAGCGCTCCGGCTTCCCCGGCATGAAGGTGCTGGAGTTCGCCTTTGACGCCCGGGAGCCGAGCAACTACCTGCCCCACACCTACGAGCGGAACTGCATCTGCTACACCGGCACCCACGACAACGAGACGCTGGTCCAGTGGGCCGAGGCCGTGGGCGAGGAGAACTACGCCTACGCGGCGCGCTACCTCGCCAAGGGGCCGGAGGAGAGCATCTGCCGCGCGGTGATCCGCGGGGGTATGTCCTCGGTGGCGGACCTCTTCGTGGCACAGATGCAGGACTGGCTGGAGCTGGGCGCCGAGGCCCGGATGAACCACCCCGGCATCGTGGACGGCAACAACTGGCGCTGGCGCCTCCGCGAGGGTCAGCTGACCGACGCGCTGGCCGATGAGATCGCCGCCATGACGAAGCTCTACGGCCGCGCCTGAGAGATCAAGAAAACGGAGACGTTCCATGGGAGAACGCCTCCGTTTTGCGCGCTTTCCGGGCAGCTTTCAACAGGGATTTTTTGACAATTTCCGGCGGATATGCTACAATAAATTGGTTTTCTTGCCCTCCGGGGGCGGGATCAATTTTGTACTGGAGCGATCGAAAAATGAGGATTTGGGAACTGCTGCTGCTGGCCGTTGGCCTCTCCATGGACGCCTTCGCCGTCTCGGTCTGCAAGGGCCTGGCCATGGGCAAGGCGAGCTGGAAAAACGCGGCCATCGTGGGCCTCTGGTTCGGCGCCTTTCAGGCGCTGATGCCGTCGCTGGGCTGCTTCCTCGGCAGCACCTTTGAGCAGTATATCACCGCCGTGGACCACTGGATCGCCTTCGTGCTCCTGTGTCTCATCGGGGCCAACATGATCCGCGAGGCGCGCGGCGGTGAAAACGAGCCGGCGGACCCCTCCCTGGGCTTCCGCACCATGCTGGTCCTGGCGATTGCCACGAGCATCGACGCCCTGGCCGTGGGCATCACCTTTGCCTTTTTACAGGTCCGCCTGCTGGGGGCCGTGCTGCTCATCGGATGTACCACATTTCTTATCTCCCTGGCGGGTGTGCGGCTGGGCAGCCGCTTCGGGGAGAAGTCCCGGGCCAAGGCGGAGCGCATCGGCGGCATCATCCTGATCCTGCTGGGCACAAAAATTCTGCTGGAGCACCTGGGCATCCTGCCGTTCTAAAAAAATCGCCGGGCCCCCGGACCCGGGGAGACCTGAGAGGAGGCACACACGATGGAAGAAACCAAGCGCGGCACTGCCATGGAGCGGCTGGCCGCGCTGATCGTGGACCGGCGGAACATCCTGTTCCTGCTGTTCCTGCTGGCAGGGGTGTTCTGCATGATTTCCCGGAACTGGGTAGAGGTGCGCGACTCGCTGACGGACTATCTGCCCGAAAACACCGAGACCCGCCAGGGCCTTGACCTCATGGACCGGGAGTTCGTCACTTACGCCACCGCAGAGCTGATGGTCGAGAATGTGACCTACGAGGAGGCAGAGCGGCTCAGCGCAGAGATCGGGCAGATTTACGGTGTTTCCTCGGTGAAGTTCGACGACACCGAGGCCCACTATACCTCCTCCTCGGCGCTCTTCTCCCTGACCTTCGCCGGGGAGGAGGAGGACGACATCTCCCTCCGCGCCCTGGACGAGGTGCGCACGCGCCTCTCCGGCTACGATATATACCTCGAAACGGACATCGGCAACCCCCTCAAGCAGATCATCAATTCAGAGATGCTGGTGGTGGACGGCATTGCAGTGCTCATCATCATTCTGGTGCTGCTGCTGACGTCCAAGACCTATGCGGAAATTCCCGTCCTGCTGCTGACCTTCGGCGCGGCGGCGCTGCTCAATATGGGCACGAACTACTGGTTCGGCCACATCTCCTTCGTCACGAACTCCATCGCCGTCGTGCTCCAGCTGGCGCTGGCCATCGACTACGCCATCATCCTCTGCCACCGGTTCCAGGAGGAGCGGGCGCAGAAGCCCGCCCGGGACGCCGCCATCGCGGCTCTCAGCAAGGCCATCCCGGAGATCTCCGCCTCCAGCCTCACCACCGTGGCGGGCCTGCTGGCGCTGACGTTCATGCAGTTCCGGCTGGGCTACGACATGGGAACCGTGCTCATCAAGGCCATTCTCTTCAGCCTGCTCTCGGTGTTCCTGCTGATGCCGGGGCTGCTGATGCTGTTCTCGCCGCTCATCGACAAGACGCACCATAAGAGCTTTGTGCCGAAAATTTCCTTCCTCGGGCGGCTGGACTACAGGACGCGCTTCGTGGTGCCGCCGCTGTTCCTCATCGCCTTCGTGCTGGCCTTCTTCTGCTCAAACAAGGCGAATTATGTCTACAGCCAGTACTCTGTCGGCACCATCCGCCACAACGAGACCCAGATCGCCAAGGAGAAGATCCACGGCCTGTTCGGCAGCGAAAACCTCATGGCGGTGCTGGTCCCCGCCGGGGACTACGACAAGGAGGCGGCGCTGCTGAAGGACATGGCGGAGCTGGACGGGGTGAGCTCCACCCTCGGTCTCGCCGGGGTCACGGCCATGGACGACTATACCGTCACCTCCAGCCTCACGCCCCGGCAGTTCGCGGAGCTGGCGGACCTCGACTACGAGGCCGCAAAGCTGCTCTACGCCGCCTACGCGGCGGACCGGACGGACTACGGCCGCATTGTCGGCGACCTGGACGGCTACAGCGTGCCGCTCATCGATATGTTCCTCTACCTCTACCAGGAGAAGGAGGCGGGCTATGTGACGCTGGACAGCGGCACGAATGCCACGATCGACGACCTCTACGCCCGGCTCACCGACGCGCGCCGCCAGCTCCGCAGCGACGACTGGTCCCGGCTGCTGGTCTACTTCGACCTGCCCACGGAGGGCGAGGAGAGCTTTGCCGCCCTTGCGGCGCTCCACGACACCGTGAGCCGCTACTACGACGAGGCCTACATCGTCGGCGACACCACCAGCTGCTACGACCTCCGGGCCTCCTTTGAGAACGACAATCTGATGATCAGCATCTTCTCGGTGCTCTTCGTCATGGCGGTGCTGCTGCTGACGTTCCGGTCCGCAGGGCTGCCGGTGCTTCTGATCCTCGTCATTCAGGGCAGTATCTTCCTGAACTTCTCGCGGCCCTATCTCGAGGGGCAGAACCTGTTCTTCCTGACGTATCTCATCATCAGCGCCATCCAGATGGGCGCGAACATCGATTACGCCATCGTCATCTCCAGCCGCTACATGGAGCTGAAAAAGACCATGCCCATCCGCGAGGCCATGGTGGAGACGCTGAACCTGGCGTTCCCCACCATCATCACCTCCGGCGCGATGCTGGCCTCGGCGGGCATCGTCATCGGCTTTATGACCTCCAACGAGACCATTTCGGCCATCGGCATCTACCTCGGCAGCGGCACGCTGATCTCCATTTTCCTGGTCATGTGCGTGCTGCCCCAGATCCTGCTGCTGGGCGACATCCTGATCGAGAAGACGACCTTCACCATCAAAACGAACCGGGCCGTCCGCACCGAGAGCGGCCTCCTGCACATCCACGGCCGGGTCCGCGGCAGCCTGAACGGCTACCTCGACGCCGAGGTGGACGGCGTGTTCCGAGGGACCCTGAACGCCATGGTGGACGTGGGGACCGTGGAGCCGCAGCCGGAGCTGCCGTCCGCAGGCCCAACGGACCCGTCAGACGCACCCGAAGCGCCCGGAGAGGAGGACGCGCCATGAAAAAGAGACTGCTATCCCTGCTGCTGGCCCTGGCGCTAG
>CALICR010000193.1 GCA_938049125.1 uncultured Clostridia bacterium | reverse complement strand
GATCTACACTCTTTCCCTACACGACGCTCTTCCGATCTCGTCCAGGAAGTTGGCGGGCCGGCCGCCGAATTTCTGGATGATGTCCATGGTGGCCATGGCGAGGCCCGCACCGTTGACGAGGCAGCCGATGGAGCCGTCCAGGCTGATGTAATTGAGGTCGTACTGGGAGGCGCGATACTCCTTGGGGTCCTCCTCGGCGATGTCGCGCAGCGCCTCCAGCTCCGGGTGGCGGAACAGGGCGTTGTCATCGAAGTTCACCTTGGCGTCCAGGGCCAGCAGACGGCCGTCCGCCGTCTCCACCAGGGGGTTGATCTCCACGAGAGAGCAGTCCTTCTCGAGGTACAGCTTCGTCATGGCGGCGAGCAGGCGGATGAAATCGCCCTCCAGCGCCTTCGGGATGCCGATGCGGCGGGCCGTGTCGAGGCCCTCATAGCGGCGGAAGCCCGTCTGGACCGACACCGGCGTCTTGACGATCAGCTCCGGATGCAGGGCCGCCGTGTCCTCGATCTCCGTGCCGCCCGCGCCGGAGGCCACGATGACCAGTCCGGCCCGGTCGCTGTCGCCGGTGATGCTGAGGTAATATTCCTTCCTGACGTCCACGGCCTCGGTGACGAGGAGCTTGTGGACGACCTTGCCCTCTGGGCCGGTCTGCTTCGTGACCAGCGTGGCCCCGAGAAGCGTTTCCGCGATGTCCCGGGCCTCGGCGGGGCTGTGGGCCAGCTTCACGCCGCCGGCCTTTCCGCGGCCGCCGGAATGAATTTGGGCCTTGAGCACGCAGGTGTCATAGGCCCGGGCCGCTTCCCCGGCGGCCTCCGGCGTCTCGGCCACCGCGCCCGTGGGCACGGGCACGCCGTAGCTGCCCAGCAGCTCCTTGGCCTGATACTCATGAATTTTCATCGGTTAAGCCTCCTTCTTTGCGGCGGGGACCGGGGCTGCCTTCGCCTTGGCGGGCGCGCGGTCCGGTCCGGCGACCAGCGCCGTGCCTGCGTGCAGGGCGGCGCGGTTCAGCGTCTCCGTTCCGCGGGGGATGTGCATCAGCACGGCCTGCTCCAGGACCTCGGGGCTGACCAGGTGCAGCAGCCCGTTGATGCAGCCGACGGCGACGATGTTGGCCGTCAGGGCCTTGCCCACCTTCTCCTTCGCCGTGTGCAGGATGGGCAGGCGGACGGTGTGCTTCGGGTCGAGGCCCGCCGGCGGCGTCAGCGTGTCGTCCATCAGCACGAGGCAGTCCGCGGGCAGATTTTTCGCGTAGGTGTCGAGGGACGCCTGGGTCAGGGCCATGAGGAAGGTGGGGCGGCGGACCTTCGTGAAGCCGATGGGCGCATCGGAGATCAGCACCTCCGCCTTGCAGGAGCCGCCCCGGGCCTCGGGGCCGTAGGCCTGGCTCTGGGCCGTGTGCTTGCCCGCCAGCACCGCCGCCTCGGCCAGGATGACCGTGGCGAGAATGACGCCCTGGCCGCCGCTTCCGGCGAGCCGCAGTTCCATGTTATTCATTGGCTTCACGCTCCCTTGCAAGGCGGTGGATCAGCGCCTCATATTCGTAGGTGAACTCGGGGTACTGCACCTGGTGCAGCAGGCCGATGACGAGCTTGCCGCGGCGCTCCTCCCAGCTGAGCTTTTCGGCCTGCTCCTGGGTGATGGCATTGTCCCGCTGCCACTTCATCATGTCCACGGCGCTGCCCTTCTTGTTCTTTCGGCCGTAGTAGGTGGGGCAGACGCTGGCCACGTCGATGATGGAGAAGCCCTGGTGGCGGATGCCCTCCTGGATGAGGGAAATGGTCTGCTGGACATGGTAGGCGCTGCCCCGGGCGGCGTAGGACGCGCCAGCGCCGAAGGCCAGGCCCGCAATGTCGAAGGAGCGGTCCAGGTTGCCGTAGGGGGCCGTGGTGCCGTAGTCGCCCCGGGGGGTGGTGGGGGAGTACTGGCCGCCGGTCATGCCGTAGATGCTGTTGTTGAAGACCACGACGGTGAGGCCGATGTTGCGCCGGGCGGCGTGGATCAGGTGGTTGCCGCCGATGGCGGAGACGTCGCCGTCGCCGGTCAGGACGATGACCTCCAGCTCCGGCCGGGCCAGCTTGATGCCCGTGGCGAAGGCGATGGCCCGGCCGTGGGTCGTGTGGATGGTGTTGAAGTCCAGGTAGCCTGCGGCCCGGGAGGAGCAGCCGATGCCGGAGACGATGACCGTCTTGTTCCGGTTGAGGCCCAGGTTCTCGATGGCCTGCATGACGTCCCGCATGATGATGCCGTTGCCGCAGCCCGGGCACCAGATGTGGGGCAGGTGCTCCGGCCGCGCGTACTTGTAGACCAGGTTGGAGGTGTTGCACGTCTTCGTGCTGACGTCGCCGGTGGTGACAGTGACATTGGCCATGGCTCATTCCTCCCCAAGCTTCCGGAGCAGGTCCTCCGGGGTGATGACGGTGCCGTTGACGCGGCCGATGAAGTCGAGGCGGCAGTTGTTCTTGACGATGCGCTCGGCCTCCAGCACGATCTGGCCGTAGTTGTGCTCGGCCACGAGGATGCGCCGTGCGTGCTTCGAAAGCTCCAGCAGCTCGCGCTCCGGGAAGGGCCAGAGGGTGATGGGGCGGAAGATGCCGACCTTTTTGCCCGCGGCCCGGGCCGCCTCCATGGCGGAGCGGGCGGCGCGCATGGTGCCGCCGTAGCAGAGGATGACGGTGTCCGCGTCGTCGGTGTTCAGGGACTCGGAGCGGACGATGTCCTCGTAGTTGTCGGAGATTTTGTGCATGAGGCGCTGCATCAGCTTGTCGGCCTCCTCGGTGGAGTTGGTGGGGAAGCCGGTCTCATCGTGGATGAGGCCCGTGATGTTGTAGCGCTGGCCGCAGCCGAAGGGGGCCATCTTCGGCACCATCTGGCCCTCCTTGAGGCGGTAGGGCAGGCGCTTGTGGTCCGGGAAGCGGACCGTGGGCCGGTCGATGATGTCCAGGTCCTCGGGGTCCGGGATCTCGACGCCCTCGCGCAGGTGGCCGATGATCTCATCCATCAGCAGGATGACCGGCGTGCGGTACTTCTCCGAGAGGTTGAAGCTCCGGATGGTGAGGTCGTAGGTTTCGCGGACGGAGCTGGGACAGAGGGCGATGACCGGGTGGTCGCCGTGGGTGCCCCAGCGGGCCATCATGACGTCACCCTGGGCCGGGGACGTGGGCATACCCGTGGACGGGCCGGTGCGCTGGACGTCCACGACGACGAGCGGAATTTCCGCCAGGCAGGCGTAGCCGAGGTTCTCCTGCTTGAGGGAGAAGCCCGGGCCGCTGGTGGCGGTCATGGCCTTGACGCCGGCCACGGACGCGCCGATGGCGCAGGCGATGGAGGCGATCTCGTCCTCCATCTGGATGAACTTGCCGCCCTCCTGGGGCAGCCGCAGGGCGGAAAGCTCGGCGATCTCCGTGGACGGGGTGATGGGATACCCGGCGTAGAGCCGCATTCCCGCGGCCAGCGCGCCCTCCACGCAGGCCTCGTTGCCCTGCATCAGTACGGTTTTACCCATTGCTCCGTCTCTCCTTCCGTCTCGTTGATGTAGATGGCGTAGTCCGGACAGCGCAGCTCGCAGAGCCCGCAGAGCACGCAGTCCGCGCCCTCTCTCCGCCGGACCTTTTCGTCGACGATCTCCAGCGCCTGCTTCGGGCAGAACGCGGCGCAGATGCCGCAGCCCTTGCACCAGGCGGGGTTCAGGATCAGTTCCTTTTTCATACCGCTTGCCCCTCTTCTTTCTTGGTTCGAAAACCATGATAGCACGCCCTTCCAACAAGTTCCAACACTTTTACAGTGAGCATCTTCACAAGAAAAGTATTGTGTATCAGGGCGAAGCATGGTAGAATGGAGGCGAGGGGGCGAGGGGATATGAACTTTCAGAATCTCGAATATTTTCTGGCGGCGGCGGAGGAGCCGAGCCTGACCCGGGCCGCGGAGCGGCTCCACATCTCCCAGCAGGCGCTGAGCAACCAGATCGCGCGGCTGGAGGAGGAGCTGGGCTGCCGCCTCTTCGCCCGAAAGCCGAGCTTTGAGCTGACCTATTCGGGCAAGTGCTTCCAGAAGGCGGCGGTGAAGCTGCTGGACATCCAGCACCAGACCGAGGCCCTGCTTGGCGACATCAATGAAAACCGCCGGGGCGAGCTGCGCATCGGCATCTCCCACACCCGGGGCCAGGCCATCCTGCCGCTGCTGCTGCCGGATTTCCACCGGGCCTACCCGCTGGCGGAGCTGAGCGTGTTGGAGGGCAGCAGCAAGGAGCTGGAGGCGGACCTGGACCGGGGCGTCATCGACGTGATGATCGGCTTTGCGCCCTTCCTGCTGGAGTCGGCGGAGACGCTGGAGCTGAGCCGGGAGCACCTCTACCTCGTGGCCTCCAAGGCCCTGCTGCGCCAGCACTTCGGGGATAAGGCCGAGGCGGTGCGCGCCGCCTACCGGGAAAACCACGACGTGACGGTTTTTAAGGACCTGCCCTTTGTGCTGCTGAAGAAGGACGACCGCATCCGCGCCCTGGTGGACGCGGAGTTCCGGCGGCGGAGCGTCGATCCCGAGGTCTGCTTCGAGACCCGGAACATCCAGACGGCCTACGCCCTGGCCGCCGAGGGCATGGGCCTCACGGTCCTGCCCACGACCTACCTCACGAGCCGCTACACCATCTCGGGCCGGGCCGATTCCTACACGCGGCAGAGGGTGGACGTCTTCCCCTTTTTTGACCGCATCAGCACCGACGTCATCGCCATCGGCTACAACCGGGAGCGGTACTTAAGCGAGCTGGCCAAGGACTTCATCCGCATGAGCGTGGAGAAATTCCACGCCCTCCGGGGCCAGAGCGTGCTCTGATGCGCCGGGTTTCGACTTGCTTCGACGCAGGAAATCTGATATAATACCATTTTAGGAAAAAACCTGGAAAAAACGGGAGGCGATGGAATGGCGGTCTTGCAGGCGGCGTGGCTGCGCCCGGCGGCGCTGGGGCTGGCGGCGCTGGTGTTTGCGCTCTGGTGCGTGCGGTACTTCCGGGCCATGGCCTGGAAGCGCGGGACGCTCGAATGGATCGCGCGCTTTGACCGGCGGCGCATGACGGCAGCGGAGGCGCAGAGGCCCACGGGCCCCGGCTGGGCGCTGACGGCCGCGGCGGCGGTCCTCGGCGCGGGGGCCTTCCTGCTGCGGCAGGGAGCGGTCCGGGACCTGCCCGGCGCGGGGCTGTGCGCCCTCGGGGCCGCGGCGGTGTACCTCATGCTGCTGCTCCTCGGCGGCGCGCCGGTGAGCGCGCTGCTGAGCGCGGGGCTGTGGCTGGCGGCGGGGGGAAGCGCTCCGGTGCTGCCCGGGGCCGTGGGCCTCGCGGCGCTTTCGCTGCTGCTGCCGGGCTTCCTCGGGCTGATCCCCGCGGCGGCGGGGCTGGCCCTGGCGGCCTGGGGCCTCGGGTGCGGCGCGGCGACGGCGGCGCTCGTGCTGGGGACGCTTCTGCTCTACCTCGTCTCCATGGGGCTGCAAAGGCCCGATTCCGTCTTTGACGGGGCGTCCCGGACGCTGCTGCTCCTGATGCTCTGCTGCGCGGCCCTCGCCGGGGCGGCGCTCTGGGCGGACCCGGCGCTGCGGGAGCCTGCGGCGCTGGCGGCGGCCCTGCCGGGGCTGCTGAAGCCGGAGGTTTCCCTGCCGCGCCCGGCCCTGCCGCTGTGGCTGGGTCTCGCGGGCGCGGCGGTGCTGCTGACCGAGGCGGTGCGGCTCCGGGAGGGGCGCTGGCTCCTCGGCGGGCTGCTGGCGCTGCTGTGCGCGGCGCTCTCGCTGCTGGGCCTCGGCGAGGCGGCGGCGCTGGGCTGCGCCCTGGCCCTCGGCGGGACCTTCGCCGGAGCCGACGGCCGCGGCGGGCGCGCGGCGTCCATCGCTGCGGCGCTGCTGCTTGGACTTATGATGTGGATCGTCTGACAGGAGGAATACTTATGAAAATTGCACTGGGCTGTGACCATGGCGCTTACGACCTCAAGGAGGCCCTGAAGGCGCATCTGACCGCGGCGGGCCACGAGGTCGAGGACTTCGGCTGCTTCGGCCATGAGAGCTGCGACTACCCCGACTACGCCGCCCCGGCGGCCAAGGCCGTGGCCGCCGGAGCCTGCGACCGCGGCATCGTCTGCTGCACCACGGGCATCGGCGTCAGCATCACGGCCAACAAGGTCCGCGGCATCCGCTGCGCCCTGGTGTCGGACCTCATGTCCGCCCGGCTGACGCGGCAGCACAACGACACGAATATGCTGGCCATGGGCGCCGGCGTCATCGGCGAAAAGCTGGCGCTGGAGATCGCGGACACCTGGCTCGCCACCGAATTCGAGGGCGGGCGGCACGCCCGGCGCGTGGCCAAGGTCATGGCCCTTGAAGCGGAATAAACGGCGCTGCGGCGCAGGGCGGGCGGTCCCGGACTGGGGCCGTCCGCCGGAGCACCCGGCGGAGGCGCGGCCATGAGGCGCTGGCTCGCCCGGACGGGCGCGTTCTTCGGCGTGCTGGCGGGGCTGCCGCTGGCCCTCGGCGCGGCGCTGGGGGCGGCGGAGCGCTGGGCCTCCGGGACGCTCTACCGGGCCTTCGGCTGGGCGGGCGTTCTGCTCACAGGCCTCTGCGGCACGCCGCTCCATGAGACGGCCCACTACCTCGCCTGCCGCCTCCTGCGGCTGGAGGTGACGGAGGTGGCGCTGTTCCGGCCCGTGGCCGGGCGGGAGGACGGGGTCCTCGGCTATGTACGCTACCGCGCCCCGGCGGGGATGAGGGGCCAGCTGGCCGTGTTCTTCGCGGGCGTCGCGCCGCTGCTGCTGGGCACGGCGGCGATCCTGCTGCTGGTCCTCCTGCTGACGCCGGAGATCTGGGACGGGGCCGCCGAGGCGCTGCGGACGCTCCGGAGGCGGAAGCGGGTCCGGCTGCCGGAGGTCCTCGGCGCGCTGCTGCGCGGCACGGCCCGGGGGCTTGGAACGCTGCGGGGCTTCGGCGTCGTGCGCGGCTTTCTCTGCCTGTGGCTGGCCGGGTCCGCGGCCATGCACCTGGCCCTGAGCACGGCGGACCTCCGGGGCCTCCCCTGGGGCCTCGGGCTGCTGCTGATTGTAAGCGCCGTGCTCGCACTGCTCACGCTGCTGCTGCGGCGGGACCCGGCCCGGGCGCTCCGGCGCGCGGCGGCGGTGGA
>CALICR010000192.1 GCA_938049125.1 uncultured Clostridia bacterium | reverse complement strand
CTACACCGTGGCCGGCGACTCCACCCTCACCGCCCAGTGGAAGGCTAACACCTACACCATCACCCTGGATCCCAACGACGGCTCCAAGAAGACCTCCACGATCACCGTGACCTTCGACCAGCCCGTCGGCAAACTGCCCACGCCCAAGCGCGACGGCTACACCTTCGCAGGCTGGCACGCCGACAACGGCAAGACCCTCGTGACGGCGGACACCATCTATTCCCTGGACGGCGACATCACGCTGTACGCGGGCTGGAGCACCGGCGTCAAGACCGGCGACAGCGCCAACCTCGTGCTCTGCGCCGCGGCCATGCTCACCGCAGCCGCAGCCGCCTTCATCCTCCTCCGCAAGAAGAAGGCCGAGCAGTAAGCCCCAACCCCAGGCAATCCCCCGGCAGCACAGCGTCCCCGGCCAGATGGCCGGGGACGTTTTTTATGCAGCAAAGCGCGCCGCAGTCCTTCGGGACCGCGGCGCGCGCGTTTTTCCGGACGCTCAGGCGTCCTCAGTTTTTTCAAAATAGACGAAGCCCTCGTTGTAGATGCGGACGGCGTCGCCGGGGTGCAGCTCGTAGGGCTGGTCCGGCGTCAGGACCCGGCCGTTCAGGTAGGTATGATTCAGGGAATGGCAGTCGGTGATGCGGCAGACACCGTCCTCCAGCGTCAGCACCGCGTGGGTGCGGCTGACGGACTGGTTGCCCCGGACCACATAGTCCGCGCTGCGGTCGGACCGACCGATAACGAACCGCGCCTTGGAGATCAGGATCCACTCCCCCGTCTTCTCCCGCCGCAGCAGATGGCTGACGCGCTTCCGCGCTTCCTCCTCTGCCTTCCGGCGCTCTTCCTCCGCTTTCCGCCGAGCCTCCTCTTCGGCCCTCCGCTGGACCTCTTCCTCGGCCTTCCGGCGGGCTTCTTCTTCGGCTTTTCGCCGGGCCTCTTCTTCGGCCTTCCGGCGGGCCTCTTCTTCGGCCTTCCGGCGGGCTGCTTCTTCGGCCTTCCGGCGGGCTGCTTCTTCGGCTCTCTGCCGGGCTTCTTCCTCGGCCTTCTGACGAGCCTCTTCCTCGGCCTTTTGGCGGGCTTCCTCCTCCCGGTCCCGCTCCGGAGCCGGGGGCATATCCGCGCCGCGGACGAACCACTGGTCACTGAACAGGTTCCGGGTACGGCCATTCTCCGCTGCATCGGCGTCATCCGTCGGCCAGAGCACGCGGACGTCGGGGTCCGGCGCGCCCAGGCAGGGCTCCAGCACGCCGGTGCCGCACAGCTTCTCCAGGAACGCCTCCTCCGAGGGCAGCGTATATTTGAGGATCGCCTGGGCCAGGGAGAGCTGCATCTCCATGCCGAGGGACAGCTGCACCGGCTCCAGCACCACCGTGATGAGCGGCTTTTTCTTCATCAGGGCAAAATTGATCTCGCGGCGGCAGTTGTGGGAATTCAGCGACTGGGCCGAGAGGAAAGCGATGCAGACCGTGCAGCCGCTCAGGTGCTGCGCGATGATCTCCGGCCACTCGGAGCCGGGGGCAATCCCCTCGTCATACCAGATGCGGTACCCGTCCCGGGCCAGCCGCTCGATGACCGGGAACACCGCGTCCCGGTCCTTGTGGCAGTAGCTCACGAACACATAGGGCTCCTTGCCCCCGTAGGGCTTTGCCGAACAACGTCTCATCGGAATCCGCCCCCTATTCTTCCACGTCCAGGATGTCCAGGAAGCCGGCCTCGGCGAAAATGGCGCGCACCGGCTCCGAGAGGCGGACGACGGTGAGGGTGCCTCCGGTCTCGTCCAGGAGCTGCTGCACCGAGAGCAGTGCCCGCATGGCCAGGCTCGCCAGGTACGTCACGCCGTGCAGGTCCAGCCGGACGCTGCGGCAGACGGAGAAGGCCGCCATCAGCTCGTCCTCGAAGTCGTGGGCCGCCTCGTTGCGGATTTCTCCGGCCACGGCAATCTCCATGGTCTCGTCCGCCATACGCTCCGTCAGGGTCAGGACCACCTGGCCGTCCACCAGGATCTCCAGCGTCTCGCCGTTCATATTTCGTGTGCTCATCGTGCAGCCCCTCCTTCCGTCCTCTGCGGGCTCATTCGGCGGCTCCGCCGGTCAGCTCGCCGCCCAGATAATAATAGGTCGTCTCGCCGTCCGTCAGGATGAGGCCGTAGTTGCTGTAGAAGAACGCGTACTGGTGCGTGTAATACTTCGTGTTCTGGGTATGGCCGTCGGAGTAGGAGAAGACGAACAGGCCGTCCGGCGTCATCCGTCCGATGCCGTCCCAGTTCGACGTACCGTCGTTCAGCGACACATAGAAATGGTTGCCGTCCTTGGAAAATGCCATCCCGAAGCCCTTGATGTTGTCGATCTGCGGCGAACCGGGCGTCAGCTCACAGGTCGCGTAGACACCGTAGTAGTCACGGTCGGTCCTGACCACGCTGCTCTTTGAAAAGCCTTCAGCCTCCAGCGTCACGCTCTCCTTCCCGTCGGAGAGCGTCAGGTAGATCCCGTCGAAGGCAAAGGCATAGCCGACATCGCCGCCCTGCAGGTCGGAGGTGCTGACGCCGAGCACGCCGTCCTCCACGATGTACTCACCGTCCACAAGCCGGAGTTTGCCGTCCTCTGTGAGGTAATAGAGCTCGATCTGTGCCGTGCCATCGTCGCCCGCCTTGGCCTCGAAGGCATAGGGCAGGTTCGTCAGGTAGCGGCCGTCGCTGGCGGTGACATCGCCGTAGGACTGGTTCTGCTTGAACTCCTCCAGCGCCGCGTCGGCGTCGCTGCCCGGCGTCAGGGCGTAGGTGCCGTAGAACATCTCCGGCGTGTAGTTCAGGTTTTGGTAGATTGTCTCCGTGTCCAGCCGGTTCTCCGGCTCGATCCAGTCGATGGAGTCCTCATTCCGGAAGAGGAAGCCGGATTTCTCCGGATCGATCTTGTTCTTCCCGCCGCTGCCCGGCTTGAAGATCAGGATCGCGGCCACGATCACGACCAGGACCGCGGTCAGGAGCGCGGGCAGCTTCGACCTTTTCTTCGGCGCGGGGCGCGCAGCCCTCGAGTCCGGCGGTGTGGGCTTCGGCGGTTCGGGCTGCTTCGGCGGTTCGGGCTGCTTCGGCTCTTTGGGCTTCTCCGTCTGCTTGGGCTTCTCGGGCTGCCTGGGCGTTTCGGTCTGCTTGGGCTTTTCCGGCTGCTTCGGCGTCTCCTGCTTGGGGCCCTTCTCCGCCGCGGGCGGCTCCTTCGGGGCAGGCTCCTCCCTCTGCCGGACCGGCTCCTCGGGGAGCTCCTCGCCCATCACCGTGGCGCGGTCGTCCTCGCTTCCGGCAAAGCGGGGCCCGCCGCGGTCCTCGTCCACCGGCACACCGGCGACGGTCTCCCCCTCCGTGTCCGGTACCGCCACGCGGATGCCCTGGAGGCCCCGGATGAGGTCGTCCATGCTCTGGTAGCGGTCCTGCTGGCGGACGCTCATGCCGCGCATGACCGCCTGCTCGATTTCCGGCGCGATCCGGACGCCCAGTTCCGACGGATTTTTGACCTCGTCGCTGAAGATGCGCTGGGTCGCGTCGTCGGGCGTGACGCCGGTGATGCACTTGTACATGGTGGCGCAGAGGGCATAGATGTCCGTCCAGGGGCCCTGTTTGCCCTTGCTGCGGTACTGCTCCTCCGGCGCGTAGCCGGGCTTGAGCATAACGGAGAGGCTCTTGTTGGCCTCGGCGGAGACGCTGCGGGCCGCGCCGAAGTCCAGGAGCTTGACCTGATCTCCCACGAGCATGATGTTGTCCGGGCTGATGTCGCGGTGGATGAGGCCTTGGGCATGGATCTTCCGCAGGGCGTACATGACCGGCGTCAGCAGCCGAATGGTCTCCTCCGGCGTCAGGGTGCCGTGGTCCCGCAGATAGCGCTTGAGGTCTACACCGTCCAGGTACTCCATGACGATGTAGGCCGTGTTGTTCTCTTCAAAAAAGTCCCGGACGTCCACGATGCCCGGCTCGCCGGAGAATTTGGCCAGCGTCCGCGCCTCGCGGAGGAAGCGCTCCCGGCCCTTCTCGAAGAAGGCCCGGCGCTCCTCGGTCGTGCTGTTGTTGACCTTGGGCGAGATGGTGTTGCTGCGGTTGACGAAGCCGCTGGGGTAGTACTCCTTGACGGCCACCTTCATGTCGAGCTTGAGATCCCGCCCGATGTAGGTGATGCCGAAGCCGCCCTCGCCCAGCGCCTTTCCCACATAATACCGGCGATTCAGCACCGTTCCCGGGCACAGATGGTGCGCCGGGACCTCCCCGGCCCCCTGCGCGCCGCAGACCGGGCAGGGCTGCCCCGGCTGCGCCAGCGGCGCCATGCAGCTGCTGCAATAATCAGGCATCTTCCTTCTCCTCCATTCTGATTTCTCTCTCTTATTCCGCTCCGGCCGCGTCCGGCGGAAGCAATACGGCGATGGCCGTACTGTTGTCGCAGCCCTCGGGGCGGCGGCGCAGCTGGAGCTGCCGCATTTCGTAGAGCCAGCGGTCCGCCGTCTGGGTCTCCCGCCGGGTACGCTCCATTTCGTCCTCCAGCACATACTCCCAGAAGCCGTCGGAGCAGAGCAGCAGGCTGTCAAAGCGCCCGGCGGGCAGGTCCGTGGTCTCGACCCGGACGGTCCGCCCCGCGCCCAGGGCGCGGGTCAGGACGTTGCGGTCCGGATGGCTCCGCAGCTCCTCGGGCCGGATCTCGCCCACGGCCACGGCCAGCTGCGACGCGCTGTGGTCCCGGCTTTGGAAGACGATCTTCCCGTTTTGCAGCGCGTAAATACGGGTGTCGCCCACGTGGGCCGTCTCGGCCCCGGCGTCCGTGACGCGGACGGCCGCCGCCGTGGTCTTCATGCCCGCGCGCTCCCCGGTCTGGTCCCAGAGGACCGCCTCGTTGGCGGCCTGCACCGCGTCGGCCAGGGGCACGCCGCAGCCGCTGGCATTCTTGATGGTATCCACGGCAATCCGCGACGCGACCTCGCCGCAGCGGTGGCCGCCGAGTCCGTCCGCCACCACAAAGAGGCCGCCCCCGGGCAGCCGCTTCGCAAGATAGCAATCCTCATTCTGCGCCCTTCCGCCGACGTCGGTGAAAAACGCAAAATCCAATTCCGGCATACTCTGCTCCTCCCGCCCACGCTCAGGGCTTTTTCTTCTGCTCTGCGGCGCGGTCCAAAAATTCCTGATAATCCGGCTGCCGGGCCGCGGCGAAGACCTGATCCAGGCTCCCCTCATCCAGCTCATCCGGCGCATACCGGGCCACGATGGCGCTCAGCCGGTCCTCCGGCTCCAGCGCCTGCGACGCCGCCAGCTTTGCAAGCAGTTTTTCGATCTCCACGACCGTCCCTCCTTTGGTCAGCCGCCGGTTCCCTGCGGCTGGTAATCTTCTCCGGCCTCAGGCCCCACAGGGCTGCCGAATCGGACAGAATTCGTTTCCG
>CALICR010000191.1 GCA_938049125.1 uncultured Clostridia bacterium | reverse complement strand
TTTCTGTTCTTGCACAGAAAGTAGGCAAAGAGGCGCAGCCGCGCCCCTGATGAAAAGGGGCGCGGGGACGCGTCCGAAACCGGAGGCCTTGGGAGCAACCTTCCGACCAGCTACGAATCCTGACCGCTTCCGCCTTCAATACTCCGCTTCGCTCCGAAAGTCGGCGGAAGTCTGGCTGGTTCGATCGGCGGGTGCGGATGGGGGAGCGCTGCTGTCACATTTGAACATTGTACTACATAAATTGTAAAAAACACGTCGAAAGCGCACGAGGTGCGCGGAAAGGAGACAACATGGAATTCCTGGGTCTGACCTCGGTGGCCGCGATCACGGTCATCTGCTCCCTGCTGGCCACGGGCCTCAAGGCCTCCGGCCTGAACAAGAAGTGGCTCCCGACGCTCTGCGGGGCCCTGGGCGGCGCGCTGGGCGTCGCGGCCAAGTTCCTCATGCCCGGCTTCCCCGCCGGGGACCTGCTGACCGCCGCGGCGGTGGGCATCGTCTCGGGCCTCGCGGCCACCGGCGGCTATGAGGCCATCCGCCAGCTCCGCCGCTGCGAGCAGAAGGAGGACCCCCAATGACGATCACCGACGCCCTCTGCACGAATTCCCGCCGCTACGCCGCCGCGGAGCCGCTGCGCCCCCGGGGCGTGGTGCTCCACTCCATCGGCACGCCCCAGCCCGACGCCCGGGTGCTCCGCAGCTTCTGGGACCGCAACGGCTCCCAGTACGTGGTCCACTACATGGTGGACGACCGCCGCATCCTCCGCTGTATGCCCGACGACCGCAAGTGCTGGCACGTCGGCACGCCGGGCAACGACCGCTACCTCGGCGTGGAGATGGGTGAGCCGAAGGAGATCACCTATGTAAGCGGCGCAGGATTTACCGTCGGCGACCTGGAAAAAGCGCGGTCCTACGTCAATTCCTGCTACAAAAACGCGGTCTGGCTTCTGGCGAAGCTGTGCAGGCAGTACGGCTGGGACCCCTTCACCGCCGTCTACACCCACCGGGAGATCACCCGCGCCCGCCTCTCGCGCACGGACCATGTGGACCCGCAGCACCTCTGGGACGGCCTGGGCCTCGGCATCGACCTGCTTCGCCTCCGCCGGGACGTGGCCGCGGCCATGGACACGCCGGACGCCCCGGCGGCCCCCGCCGGACCCGCCCCGGCAGCGGAGGCCCTCTACCGCGTCCGCCGCGCCTGGTCCGACCCAAGGAGCCAGATCGGGGCCTACCGCAGCCTCGAGAACGCCAAAAACGCCTGCCCCGCAGGCTACGCCGTCTTCGACCCGGCGGGCAGTCAGGTCTGGCCCGCGGCAGAGCAGGGGAGCGCCCCCCGCCTCGTGACCGTCACCGCCTCCGCCCTCAACGTCCGCCGCGGCCCCGGCACAGGCTATCCCGTCGCCATGACCATCCCCAAGGGCGGCGCGTATACCGTCGTAGAAGAGCGGCAGGGCTGGGGCAGGCTGAAATCCGGCGCAGGCTGGATCAGCCTGCAATACACCAAAAAAATTTAACCTCCGTCCACCACTCGTCCCCGCGTTTCCCCTGCACCCCTTGTTTCAGTACAAACCAGACTTCCGCCGACTTTTGGAGCGAAGCGGAATATTGAAGGCGGAAGCGGTCAGGATTGGTGCAAGGTCGGGTGAATTCGTATACGGGTCACTTGCCACGGACGCGTCCCCGCGCCGCTTTTCATCAGCGGCGCGGATACGCCTCTTTGCCTACTTTCTGTGCACGAACAGAAAGTAGGCCGCCGGAGGCGCGTCGGAATTCGGGATGACTTCCAGTTTTGCGGCGCAAGCGCCGCAAAATCTGCCGCATCCCGATTCCTCCTTCCCCCACCGCGCAAGCGCGGCGGGGACCCCTTTTTTCTTTCGCTTTCGAGGGAGCGCCCTCCGGGGGCCATACTTTTTTGTTGCGCCAAAAAAGTATGGAGAAAAAAGCGCATCCCGGGCCCTGATGAAAAGGGCCCGGGGGACGCGTCCGTCCCAAGCCACCTGTGTACGGATTCACCCGAATTTTTACCTATCCTGGCCGCCTCCGCCTACAATACTCCGCTTTTTTAGGGGGCCCCGCGCGGCCTGCCGCGTGGGGAGAGGAGAAATCGGAACACGGGTGGAGAAAACTCGCTTGCGGGTTTTCTCCTATCGTGGGCCGCATTTCGACGAAAAGCCGGCGGAGGTCTGGCGTGTACTGAATAC